>JAGFJD010000454.1 GCA_024102975.1 Phaeodactylibacter sp.
GAGTTTCAAATATTAATAAGGGGATGTGATGTCGGCTGGCGACTCCCGCTTACGCTATGCTTCAGCGGGCGAAGAAAGTTCGCCTGTCGACTATCACGGCAAACCCCCTGTTTAATTTTTGAAAACCAATAAAGTGGCCCGTCCGTTATGGGTTGTTACGCTTAGCTTATTTGCTTTCGGCGGTGGGGGAAACGTCCCCGGGAGCGAGGACAGCCACCTGGAGGAATTCCTCCTCATCAAGGCTGTCGTAGAAGCTTTCCAGGTAGCGGGTTATTTCCCGGCGGGACTTTTTGCTCAGCAGGGTGAAGCCCTCAACACAAGCCATCACTTCTTCTTTTTTGGATTGAAAATGCCGGATGGTTCCTTCCAGTTGCGGGCGGGTGGATTCCGTGCCCATATATACCCGCTGGCCGACGGACTTCTGCCCGACGTCGTTGTTGGGCAGGGCGTAGCCGGCGCCCACCAGACCGGAAAAATCGAAATCGTAAGGAGCGATCCAGTAAGCGCCGCCGTCCAGCGGCTTCATGACCTTCAGGTTGCGCGCCATCTCCAGCGACCAGTCCGTGTTGCCGATCATGTACTGGAACATCGCGTGGGTGCGGTAAACTTCCGGGTTGATAGCAGACGCCTCCAGGCCGTAACATTCTTCGCACTCCTCGCTGTTCTGGCGGGCGGCCAGCTCGTCGGTGTCCTCCAGAAGGATTCCGTATCTGGTGAAGCGGATATTGCTTTCGGCATCGATGTAGGTGACCTCCACCAACTGGGCGCGGAAGTTCATCGGGCTCAGCTTGCCGTAGAGCTGGTAGGCCAGGAATTCGCGCAGCACCGCCTCCTGCCCTTCCTCGCCTTCCTGGCAGTGGGTAACGAGCTTGATGTCATCAAAGGGGAGCAGGCCCCGGGCCTGGAGTTCATTTTTGGAAAAATCGATCTTGATCGGCGGGAAGGCGCAAACGCGGCGGCGGAAGCGGCCGCGGACGTTGACGTCCGCGCTCCATTCCTGGACGGCGCCCTGCTTGTCCGTAAAACGGAAAATGGCAGGCTGCTCATCCGAGGTTCTGGCGTTGTGCTCCAGCGTGTCCAGGTTCAGCTCCAGTTCGACTTTCAGGACCCCTTCGCGCTCCAGTTCATTGAAGAGCGTCTGCATGGTGGCCGAAGCGAAAGCCGGCGTTAAACTGATGGCCAATAAGAGAGATTGAAAAAAGGTTTTCATGATATGGTTCACTTTCAATGTCGGGTTCGGATAGTTAGAGGGGGCCGTTTGTCAAAAGGTTACACCAAAAGTGATGTTTTTATCGGCCGGGGTCAACTTTACTTGATCAAATGGCTGATTCTGCTTATTAACTCGTTGAATTCCGCTCCGGAAGTATTATTTTCATAGCTGAAAATACTAACCGCAAACGCCATGGCAGCATTAAAACCATTCCTCAGCTATTTCTACCGGTGGGAGAAGGAGCATCCCGATGAAGTATACCTGCGCCAGCCCTTCGGCGAAACCTGGGAGGAATACACCTGGGCCGAAACCGGGCAAATGGCGCGCCGCCTGGCCGCCGGCCTGCGCTCTCTGGGGCTGCCCGCCGGCGCCCACATCGGCATCGTCTCCAAGAACTGCCGGGAATGGATCATCGCCGACCTGGCCATCATGATGGGCGGCTTCGTCTCGGTTCCCTTCTTCCCCACCCTGCGCTCCGATCAGATCAGCGAAGTGCTGGAGCTGGGCGACGTGCAGGCGCTGTTCGTGGGCAAACTGGAAGGCTGGGAGGAGATGAAACAGGGGGTGCCGAAGGACATGCCCATCATCGCCTTTCCCCACTACGAAGGCAATTCCCGCGTGACGGAAGGGGAACAATGGCACGATTTCCTGAGCCGCTTCGAACCCCTGGCCGAAAGCCCCGTGCCCGGGCTGGACAGCCTTTTCACCATCATCTTCACCTCCGGCACCACGGGTACGCCCAAGGGGGTGATGCTCCGCTACCGGCAGCCGGCCGAGCTGGTGCGCATGGAGCAGGAAGAGGACCTGCTCAGGCTCCGCGCCGGCGAGAACAGCCTGATCTCCTATCTCCCGCTCAACCACATCGCCGAGCGGGCCCTGACCGAAGTGCTGAGCATTGTCTACCGGGCGCAGGTGTCCTTCGTAGAAAGCCTGGATACCTTCGCCCAAAACCTCCAGGCAATCCGGCCCACCTTCTTCTTCGCCGTGCCCCGCATCTGGACGAAGTTCCACCTGGCCATCCTGGAACGCATGCCGCCGGCCCGCCTCCGCCTGCTGCTC
The DNA here is from genome assembly GCA_024102975.1 of Phaeodactylibacter sp. Classification (GTDB taxonomy): domain Bacteria; phylum Bacteroidota; class Bacteroidia; order Chitinophagales; family Saprospiraceae; genus JACJXW01. The sequence goes on from JAGFJD010000454.1 coordinate 2,270, forward strand.
CGCCTGCCGGTCGTTTCCGCCCTGGTGAAAAAGAAAATCCGCCGCGCCCTCGGCCTGGGGCAGGCCCGGATCCTGATCACCGCCGCCGCCCCCATGCCCGACAGCCTGAAAGACTGGTACCGCCGCCTGGGCATGAACATCCAGGAAATCTACGGCCTGACCGAGACATGCGGCGGCTTCACCATGACCCGCGAATGGGAAGACGCCACCGGCACCGTCGGCCGCGTCCTCCGGGGCGCCGAGGTGAAAACCGACCCCGAAACGGGCGAGGTGCTCGCCCGCGGCCCCTGGTTCATGGACGGTTACTACAAAAACCCGGAGAAAACGGCCGAGGTGTTCCGCGACGGCTGGTTCCACACCGGCGACAGCGGAACGGTCGACGAGCAGGGCTTCCTGCGGCTGACCGGCCGGGTATCCGAAGCCTTCAAGACGGCCAAGGGCAAGTTCGTCGTGCCGGCGCCCATCGAATGGGCGTTTGCCGGCAATCCCGATATCGAACAGATTTGCATCGCCGGCCTGGGCCTGGCGCAACCCATCGCCCTGGTGGCCCTGTCCGAATTGGGCCGCGCCAAAGAACGGGCCGCCATTGAGCAGAGCCTGCGGGAAACCCTGGATGCCGTCAACCGGAAACTGGCCAACTACGAAAAGATCGCGACCCTCGTCATCACCCGCGAACTGTGGAGCGTGGAGAACGGCCTGCTGACGCCCACCCTGAAGGTGAAACGCAATGAACTGGCCGAACGGTACGGGCTGCATTTTGAGGGCTGGCAGGTGGCGGAAGAGGGAGTGGTGTGGGAGTGAGTGAGGGAATTTTACCCGGAAGAGCCTATGGCGAAGACAGGGAGGGATTGAGGGATTAATTGAGGGAACAATTTTTTGTTATCTTTAATGATATGAAAAAGTACCCTATCGGCATACAGGATTTTCAGAAACTGAGAGAAGAGGGTTATTTCTACGTAGACAAGACCCGAGAGATTTTTCAGTTGATCAAATCAGGGCAGTATTACTTCCTGTCCCGCCCCCGGCGTTTCGGTAAATCTTTGCTCATCTCTACGCTCAAATACCTGTTCCAGGGAGAGCGAGAGTTGTTTGAGGGTTTGTGGATCGAAAACAAATATGATTTTCAGCCGCACCCGGTGCTCCATTTTTCCTTCAGCAGCATCGGATATAAAACCATGGGCCTTGCGGCTGCCCTGGACGCAAAAGTAAAAAACCTTGCGGCTTCCCATGGGATTGAGTTGGAAAGAGAAACGTATGACCAGAAATTTGCCGAAATCCTGGAGAAGCTAGGCACCGGGGAAACAAAGGTGGTGCTGCTTATTGACGAATACGACAAGCCGCTGGTCGATTACATTGATCAACCGGAACAGGCGGAGATCAACCGGGATATCCTGAAGACTTTTTTCTCCGTTATCAAAGATGCCGACCCGTTTCTGCGCTTTTTTCTGATCACCGGCGTATCGAAATTCAGTAAGGTTTCGCTTTTCTCAGACCTGAATCACCTGCGGGATATTACATTGGTGGAACAATTTGAAACGATTGCCGGGTATACCCAGAATGAACTGGAATCCTCCTTTAAGCCGGATATCGAGCGGGTAGCGCAAAAAATGGAGTTATCGGCCGTCGACCTGAAAGATAAGATAAAGCTTTGGTATAATGGGTACGGCTGGGGAACAGAAACCCGGCTGTACAACCCCTTTTCCATCCTCAATTTTTTTGCCTCGGAGAGGTTCGCCAACTATTGGTGGGAAACGGGAACTCCGACTTTCCTGATCAATAAGCTGCGCAATGAGTTCCACTATGACCTGGATCAGCTGGAGGCGAGCCAAGTCATGTTTGAAAGCTTCACCATCGATGACCTCAACTGGCTGGCGCTCCTCTTCCAGGCTGGCTACCTCACCATCCTGAATTATGACCCGGAATCCAGGCTTTATACCCTGGGCTATCCCAACCTGGAAGTGAAGGATACCATGCATCAGCACTTATTAGCGGCATTCCGGGAAACCACCACAACGGACAGTTTACCTCTGCTCATCAAGGTGAAAAAAGCTTTGGAACAAGGTGACCTTGAACGGACCATTGAGTTGATTAATGTTCTCTTTTCCACTATTCCCTACCAGCTCTTCCAGCAAAAGCAGGAGGCTTTTTTCCATGCCGTACTGCACCTTTCTTTCTCGGGGATCGGCCTGTTCGCCCAATCGGAGGTGAGCACGTCGAAGGGAAGAGTGGATACCGTAGTGCATACCAAGGACAGGATATACATCATGGAGTTCAAGCTCGATTCTCCCGCAGAGTCGGCGCTTCAGCAAATCCGGGAGAAGCGCTATGGCAGCCCCTTTCTCGGCGGAGATAAGGAGGTCATTGCCCTGGGCGTGAGTTTCAGCTCTGCCGAAAAAGAAGTGGCAGAATGGGAAGCCGTCCCCTATGAAACCCTGTTGGTAGAAGGTTAGGCAGAAAGGCACGCTGTGGGAACAACAATTCTTCTTCGATGGGCACCCCCACGCTTTCCTGGATTCAGGCGCCAACCCCTTTCTGGGCACCAGCTTCGAGAAGGATGCGCCCGAAGCCCTCGACAGAATGATCGCCTTTCTGGATTCGGTTTTTCGCTAACCGTTGATTTGCTTTAAGATCACCCCGGCAAAGAGAAAACTCGCCCAGGCCCATTGCCCGGCAGTGTCGATCACCACCCCCAGGACGGAAAATATCCCGCCGCCCACCATGCCGCCCACAGCCATGGACCAGGTGGCGTTGAAGCCCATTTTTTCGGTTTGTTGGCTCATCTGAATCTACTCTTTTTTCAAGCTTCCAAAATACCGGGTATTCATCGTTTCGATATAAAACGCTATAGGGCTCAATCCCATTTCTCCCCGCCTGTCGTACTGCCGGAATATACGTTTTACCTGGATTAAATTCAGGCTGTCCGTTTTCAATATTGCCTCCTGCGCTTGTTTGATCTCCGCTTCATCCGGAATCGACATGTTTTTCAATTCCGTTAAGCGGTTCCGGTATTTTTGGTCTTCTGTTTTCAGGGAATCGATCCGGGCGGATAATGCCCTGTTCAGTTCCGGGGCGTTTTGTTCTGCCTGGCCGGACAGCAGGTTGGCGGCTCCGGCAAAAAAGGCGGCTAACAGAAGCTGTTGTCTCATCTTTTATTTTTTTTTAATTTACCTGCAGCACAAACCCGCTCGCCGTCCTGTATTTCCCGCCCTGGCTGGTGGTAAACAGGTAGTCCGGCTTGCCGTCCTTCATCAGCAGTTGGGGCCGTTCCAGCCGGCCGTAGCGGGACAGGTGCGGCGGGGCCGGCGGTTGCTGAACATAGTCATCGATCGGCAGGTAGGCGATCTCGGGCTCCGGCCAGGCCAGCCCGTCGTCCGACTCAAAGTACAGCCCTACCTCGTGGTTGAAAAAGCCCATGTCCCGGGCGATCAGTTTGAATTTGCCGTCTTCGTACCACACATACGCGTCCTCCAGTTGGGTATTTCCCGCACCGGCAGAAAAGTCGATCACCGGGTTGGCTTCGATCTTCTCATACGGCCCTTCCATCTGTTGGGCGATCGCCAGGCCGTATTTCCTGTTGGCCCGGATGCTCTGGCCTTTTGCCCTTTCGTACTCTTCGGTATTCCAGGATTTGTAATACAGCCAGTATGCACCGTTGGGATGCCGGAGAAAGGCGGGGTTGGTGGTGCAGTGGTCGTCCCAGGCGCCTGCTTCTCCCGCTTCCAGCAGGGGTTCCTCCCTGATCTGCCAGGGGCCGGACAGGGAGGAAGCCACCGCCAGGCCGATCCGCTTGGTGTTGGTCTTGCCGTTGGAATTGCCCATGTAAAAGAGGCAGTATTTACCATCCACCCGGTGGATGGTGGGGTTGTGGCAGGTAGTAGCGTCAAAATAGCCGGGGCGCGGCTTCAGGACAGTCTCCACATATTCGAACTCCGCCTCCGGGGAATCGGCGACGGCATGGGCGATTTCGCTTTTGTGAATCCAGCCGCCCATCCCGTACGCTTCCGGCCAGCGCGAGTAAAAGACATGCACCTTCCCTTCATCGTCGTAAATGGGCGAATTGCACCAGACGTAATACCCTTCCGTTTCGAGTATGCGGCCCACCGGGCTCAGGCGTTTGGCGAAATCGGAAATTTTGCCGTCCTGCCGGTCGGGGCTGACGGCCCTGGCCAGGCCGGGCCAGAGGGCCAGGGATGCGCCGGCAACCGGCAGTTGTGCCAGGAATGCCCGCCGGGGATATCTTTGTGTCATGTAATGATATTATTTTCTAACCCATCAAACCTACCTGCCGCTCCCGGATTCTCCTCACATCGGCCTCGATTTTTTCCATCTCCTCTTTCAGGTCCTTTATCGCGAAAGCCAGTCTGGGCGGTACCAACTGGCCGCCATATTTCGCCTCCTCGATCTGGTAGTGGTTTAACTGGGCTTGTTTAATGTTGAGGGTAGTGTAGAGGCCGGAGAGCTTTGTCCGGAGCAGTTTCAATTCGAGTTCCCGGTCGTTGAACGCCTCCTGTTCTTTTCGGGAAAAAGCGTTTATTTCTTCCGAAAGACCGTCCAGTAGCGATGGGTTGCGCTCTTGCCCGTCTTTCCTGAAGACCTCATTATCCGAAACATGGGTAGCGATTTCCTGGTTGGATGCAGAGATCTTTGGAGATAGTCCCTGGCACTATGTGTTCGGGAACTGCCTCCAAACATCTCTAAAAGCAGCGACGCATCTGCTTTTTACTTCCTGGTGCAGATCGCATTGCAGTTGTCCGAGTCCACGCTGTCCGAAACCGTAAAATTGATGGTCAGCGTATTGCCGGAAATGGTGCCGTTGCCGCTGTAGGTAATTCCATTGAGCAACTGGCTGGGGATGGTTACCGAATTGCCGCTGACCGTTGCGCTGACCGATTCGCCAAAGTCATACAGGTTGTTGATGATGATTGCATTGTCGCTGGAACCCGATTCTATGATGATAATCTCATAGCTGTCATTTCCGCTTCCACAGGTTTCAATTACAGAGTAGGCGCCCAAAAACTTTATCCGGGCAAGCTCTTCATCCTTTTTGCATCCAAACGCAGATAACACCAAAATTGCCGCTGCCAGCGAAAACAAGGATTTGTGGTTGAGAAGAAGGTTCATGTTGACAAATTTTATGGTTAATAAATGGGTTATTAGATAAAGCCACCTTTGCCGGGACAGGCCAAAACAGCCCGGTTCAAGGGAAAAAAAGATCGTTGCCATGGTGGGGAATACACTGTTTGGAAGCCCCTGTCTAAAACAACTCAAATATAGCTTTTTTCAGGTAATGGTGATGCTATTTAGAAAAATCCTACCTTTGTTGCCCACTTTAAAGCACTGTCAAACCACAGATGAACAAAAAAGAACTGGCAAAGGAAGCCATACGGATCGCCCGGCGGGCGGGCGGGGCCATCATGGCCATTTACGGAAAGGAAGACTTTGGCGTGGAGCTGAAGCAGGACGAATCGCCCCTCACGCTGGCCGACATGGCAGCCAACAGGCTCATCTGCGAAGCGTTGGAACAATTGCCGGTACGGTACCCCATCGTCTCTGAAGAGAACAAGACCATCCCCTACGCAGAGCGCCGGAAGTTTGAATACAACTGGCTGGTCGACCCGCTGGACGGCACCAAGGAGTTCATCAAGCGCAACGGCGAATTCACGGTCAATATCGCCCTGATCCACAACGGGGCGCCGGTACTGGGCGTGGTGCACGTGCCCTGCCTCGGCGAGACCTACTGGGCCGTCAAAGGCGAAGGCGCCTACTGGGAGCGCAACGGCGAAACACAGCCCATACGGGCGGCTTCTTTCCGGTTGTCGGACCCCGGCCTGCACGTCGTCTGTTCCCGTTCTCACCTCAACGCCGACACCCAGGCCTTCATCGGCCGGTTGCAGGCGCCCGAGCTGGTGGCCAGGGGCAGCTCCCTGAAGTTCCTGATCCTGGCACGGGGCGAAGCCCACATCTATCCCCGCCTGGGGCCCACCATGGAATGGGATACAGCCGCCGCCCAGGCCATCCTGGAAGAAGCCGGCGGCATGGTGATCGATGAGGAAACCAAACAACCGTTGCGCTACAATAAGGAAAACCTGCGCAATCCCTACTTCATCGCGTATGGGAAGGTGCAATAAGAATCCTGGGATGCGGCAAGTCGGGCCTGTAATCCCGGTATTCATTCCTTCATTCCATCCCCGTCCTTGTGCCTCGGCCGGGTAAAATTCCTTCATTCCATGCATTCCCTCAGCGTCATCATCACCACCTTCAACGAAGCGCACAACATCCAGGGCGTCCTGGAGTCGGTAGGCTGGGCGGACGAAATCATCGTGGTGGATTCGTTCAGCACCGACCGCACCGTGGAGATCGCCCGGCAGCATACCCGCCGGGTGATGCAGCGGCAATACACGGGCCCTGCCGACCAGAAGAACTGGGCTATCCCGCAGGCCAGCCACGAATGGGTGCTGTTGCTGGACGCCGACGAGCGGGTGCCGGAAAAACTGAAGCTCGAGATCCAGAAATACCTCAACCAGGAAAACATCCCCTACGATGCCTTTTGGATTCGCCGCCGCAACTTCTTCATGGGCAGGGAGGTCCGCTTCAGCGGATGGCAGGGCGACCAGGTGGTCCGCTTCTTCCGGCGCGACCTCTGCCGCTACAACGACAAGCAGGTACACGAAGAGATCATCACCGAGAGCCTCCGCGTAGGCCGGCTGGATACCAAGCTACTGCACTACACTTATAAAGACATGGAGCACTTCCTGGCCAAGGTGCGCCGCTACGCCCGGTGGTCCGCACAGGATTACAGCAAAAAGACAAAGCGGGTGACGGCCTTTCACCTGGTTTTCAAACCTTTCTTTCGCTTTCTGAAACACTACGTCTTCCAACTCGGCTTCCTGGATGGGAAGGTGGGGCTGGTGGTGAGCGCGGTTATGGCGTGGGGGGTATTCCTGCGGTATGTTAACCTGATGGAGCAAAGGCAATAGACAACCGCAGGTACAGGCGTATTTGTGCATTTTTACCCGTCTTCGCTACGCTTGGCCGGGTAAAAATGCACAAATGGCAACTATTCCACAACCTCAAAAGCCGTTTCGGCGGGGGTACTGTCCTTTTTGTTCCTGCTGTCAGCCCTTAGCCCCAGTTGGTGGATGCCTTTTATGAAACGCAGCGTACCGGTCTGGGAGCGGATCACGATGCTCTGGGTGGTAATATTCCCGTGGCGGCCGAAGCTGACGCCCTCCAGGAAAGTACTGGGGGTAATGCCGGTAGCGGCATAGAAGATGTTGTCGGACCGGACGAGCGCATCCAGTTTGAGCACTTCCCTCAGTTTGACGCCATCTTTTCGAAGCTGGCGCTTTTCATCTTCCCGCTGGGGCGCGCGCATGCCCTGCATGCCCCCTCCCAGGGCTTTGACGGCAGCGGCCGCCAAAACGCCTTTCGAGCTGTCTCCAACGCCCATCAGCACATCGATGCAGGTGCCGGGCACGGCGGCCATCAGGGCGCCCACCACGTCGCCCTCCGGATGGAGGGAGATACGGGCACCCGCCTGCCGGATCTCCTCAACCAGGGAGGCGTGGCGGTTTTTATCGAGCACAAAAACAGTGAGTTCGTTCACTTTCTTATCCAGGGCCTCGGCAATGCGGTGCAGGTTCTGGGTCGGCGACAAACGGATGTCGATGGCCTCCCGCGCTTCCCGGCCGGTGACGATCTTGTTCATATAAACAGAATTGCCGGGATCCCAGAAGCTGCCCCGTTCCGCTACGGCAATGGAGGAGATGGCGTTGGGGCGGCCGTCGGCCAGCAGGGCGGCGCCTTCTACCGGCCCCACGGCTACGTCCAGTTCCGGGCCTTCGCCGTTGCCGACACATTCGCCGTTGAAAAGAGCGGGGGCTTCTTCTTCCGTTCCTTCTCCGATGACGACAATGCCATTCAGGTCGACCGTTCTCAGGAAAGCGCGCATGGCCCCGGCGGCGGCTTTGTCCCCTTTCTCCTGGCTACCCATGCCCATGTACCGGGCGGCGGCAATGGCTGCCGCTTCGGTGACGCGGGCCAGTTCCAGGCCCAGGTTGCGGCCCGGCAATTGTTTTTCTTCCTGGCTCATAGCGATGTCTTTTGGCGATGAAGCTTTTCAGCGAATATGCCTCAAGGTACGGCGCTATGGGGCGGGAGTCAGTGTGAAAGGTCACAGAAGAGGGAGATATGTTTCCATGTTTCTTGTTTGCCGATCTCATTTGGGAAATAGGCTTCAGGTATCCTTCTAAGCATTTGGCATCTTCAAATACCTGGAAAAGAGCGTGGATAGAGATTTCAAATATTCTTGCTGAATAAGCCGACTCATCGACGAATTCCTCAATTAGTTCAAGAACTTCTTCAAATGAAGGGTTGAGTTCAAGAAAGGAATTCAAGGATTTATACTGGCGAACGCGTGGTTTTGTCAGGAGCAAAACCAGCGATGCCAGTATATACTGACCCGGCGGGTTTTGTAGTCGACAAAACCTGCCGTGCGTCAGTATAGTTGCCTCTTCGACGCTTTTTAAAAAGTCCTCCGACCGGTTGTTTAGAAATGCCAATAACTGCAACAGGGCTTTTTCAACATCCATTTCCTCGTTCTCGACCCAATCTATACTGCGCTGCAATAGGTTTTGTGCATTGCCGCCCCCGCCCCTCAATCCCCTGAAGGGGAAGTCCACCCCAAATGCACTACCTGTCCCGCACACAAAGTGTCGGGAAAACCTATTGCCGTTGAGCGTACAATCTTAATCCATTCCTCCTTTGCCCCATCCTTCTTTATTTTTGGTCGTTCAGGTATTCAATTTTTTGTTCAGCGGCTTTTCCAACTTTATTCATTGTTCTGTTGAAACCCCATTCCAAAGATATGCATCAACTGCACAAGGCTGAAATGCTCCAGGCCCGGCGCGACGAGCCTGGCCCCACAGAACGGCTTGCCAAAAGTATATTCATTGTAGAACACCGCCGTGGGGATGCCAGCGTCCCGGGCCGCCTCCAGCCCCTCCTCCGAATCCTCGATCATAATGGCTTCAGGCGGCGATAGTTGCATCAGTTCCAGGCAGCGCCTGTGCAGGAAGCCGCCGTTGCCGGTTTTCCGCCCGGATTCTTTGCCCAGGATGGGGCTGAAATTCCCGTAACAGGCACCGAGCAGGTTCTGCAACAGGGCATGGATTTGCGCTTCGTGCGAAGTGGAGACTACCGCCAGGCGTATGCCGCGCGCCAGCGCCTCTTCGATCAGCCGCTCCACGCCGGGGCGCAGGCTCAGCCGGGGCAGGTATTTTTCGATGTAGAGGCGCTGTTTCAGCGGCTTGAAGGCCTCTACGTACTGTTCTGCATCCGCTTTCGGCATGCCGCGTTTTTCCAGGCTGCAGGCCAGGCGGAAGGCAGTGCCGGGCAGGTGCGACAGGCGGATGAATTCTTCGAAGCTCCACTGCATATCCAGGCCGAGCTGTTGCATGGCCTCATTGCAGGCGGGCAGGTGGCCATGGCGCTCGGTGTCGGCCAGGGTGCCGTCGACGTCGAAGATCAGGGCGCGCAGGAGTGGCAGCATGGGTTGGATTGTTGAATGTTAAATGGCCAGACCAAATTTGACGGGCTTTCAATAAACCGCCTTGGAAAAGCTTGTCAAATTTAGCCCAATGGCATTGGCAATTCCAGCAGCTCTGCAAAAGCCCCGATCATAAAATCCGGCCCGGCCTCCTTCAGCACTTCGGCGGGGCGGTAGCCGTAGGTGACGGCGCAGGTGCGCAGCCCGGCAGCTTTGCCCGCTTCAATATCGTGGGTCGAGTCGCCGACAATAAGGGCGCTTTCCGGAGGGATTCCCAACTCTTCCAGAATGATGAGGATGCCCGCCGGGTCGGGCTTTAGGGGGTATTTGTCAGGTTGAGCGCCCATTACTTTATCAAAATATGGCGCCAGGCCGAGCTCCCGGATGATGGCCCCGGTGAAATCCTGGGCTTTATTGCTGTACACGGCTTTTCGGAGATGAGTCAGGGCAGCCAGCGTCTCTTTTACCCCCGGGTAGCAGCGGGTCTTATCGGCGTGGTGGCGGCTGTAATATTCGTCGAACAGACGCCGGGCGCGCCGGAGAACGGACGGATCGGTTTCTCTTGCCGCTTTCTCCAGCAGATAGCTCAGCCCGCTGCCCAGGAGCGGCGGCAGCTCTTCGTAGCTGAGCCTGGGCTTGCCCATGTTTTCCAGGGCATGGTTGACGGCGTCGGCCAGGTCGAAACGGGAATCTGCGAGCGTGCCGTCCAGGTCGAAAATGATTAACCGGATGCCGTCCCCCGGAACGGGAGAAGATGGCGATGAAGCAGGATGGGGCATTGGCAGAGGTTTGTTATCCGGGCGGAAATAAACGGAAATGTATCGGGATGAGAAAATCTCCTGCCGACTTTTTGGCCGGCCTGCCCGTCCGCCCCCCCCAACCACAGAACACACATTGAGGCACATAGCATGCAGCACTATGTGCCCTATGTGAAAACCCCTATATGCCCTATGGGTTAAAAACCCTCCGCCCCCACCTATGTGGCCTACTGTGAAAACGCCTATGTGCCCTATGTGTTAAAACCCTCCGCCCCCACCTATGTGTTGCCCCCTCCTCACTTCCGGAACACCTCCGGAAACGTCCCCAGCTCCACGCCCCAGAGCAAGGGCAGCAGGAAGTACACCGCCAGGCTGACCAGCAGGATGGACATCACGTTCATCCAAAAGCCCGCCCGCACCATATCCGGAATGCGCAGGTAACCCGGCCCGAAGACGACGGCGTTGGGCGGCGTGGCCACCGGCAGCATAAAAGCACAGGAGGCGGCCACCGTAGCGCCGACCATAAGCGCATAGGGGTGGACGCCTATGGCCAGCGCCATCGGGGCCAAAATAGGCAGGATCATAGAGGTGGTGGCCAGGTTGGAGGTGATCTCGGTCAGAAAATTGACCGTGCCCACCAGGATGAGCAGGATCAGGATCAGGGCCAGCCCCTGCAGGCCCGACATCTGGTTGCCGATCCAGGCCGCCAGGCCGCTTTCCTGGAAGCCCTCGGCCAGCGCCAGCCCGCCGCCAAAGAGCAGGATGACGCCCCAGGGCAGTGCCGCCGCCGACTCCCAGTTGATTAGCTGCCGCCCCCTGGCCGTTCGGGAGGGGATGAGGAACAAAACGATGGCGCCGGTTATGGCGATGATGGTGTCGTCAAGTGCCGGAAGGATTTTCTGCAACAGGAAGGACCGGCTGATCCAGGCCAGGGCGGTCAGGACGAACACCGCCAGCACTGCCTTCTCCTCGTAAGAGATGGCGCCCAGTGCCCGCAGCTGCTCCCTGACCTCCGCCTTGCCGCCCGGAAGCACGACGTCCTTCATCGGGTAGGCCACCCGGGTAAGGTACCACCAACACATGGCCAGCAGGGCTACGGAGATGGGCAGCCCGAAGGCGATCCACTGCGCAAAAGTGATCTCCACTCCGTAGAATTCGCGGACGACAGCGGCCAGCACCAGGTTGGGCGGCGTGCCGATCAGGGTGGCAATCCCCCCGATGGAGGCGCTGTAGGCGATGGCCAGCATGAGCGCTTTGCTGAAAAACGCCGTCGTTTCTGCCGGGGCCCTCCCTTCTTCCTTCAGCTGTGAGATGATGGCCATGCCGATAGGCAGCATCATGACCGCAGTGGCGGTATTGGAGATCCACATCGAGAGGAAGCCCGAGGCGATCATGAAGCCGAGGATGATGTAGCTCATGTTGGTGCCGATGCGGTAGATGATGTTCAGGGCGATCCGCTTGTGCAGGTTCCACTTTTCGATGGCGATGGCGATGATGAAGCCGCCCAGGTACAGGAAGATCATCCGGTGGCCGAAGGACTGGGTGGTGCTGTCGAGCCCCAGCCCGCCCGTCAGCGGGAAGAGCACGATCGGCAGCAGGGCCGTCGCCGGGATGGGGATGGCCTCGGTGATCCACCAGGCGGCCACCCAGAGCGTAGAGGCCAGCACGGCACAGCCCTGGGGGGAGAGCCCCTCCGGATGGAAGAAGAGCAGGGCCAGCACAAAGAGGGCCGGGCCCAGCGCGAGGCCCAGGTGGCGTACGGAAAGTTGTCGGAGCGGCAGCATCGGTCATTTGGTGTTTGATGCCTGAAAGTTATATTTTATCTTGCGCTGATTATGCAGGATTCTTTAAAAAAAGGCATTGGGATAATCCTGGCGGCTTTCCTGGCCGCCGGGCTGTTCATCATCTTCCGGTTTGACGGCACGGCTGATCCGGGCGACAGCGTGCAGCACTATCTCATCTCCCATTATGCTTTCGAGCATCCGCGCCTGTTCTTCGACCATTGGGGCAAGCCGTTTTTCGTTTTGCTCAGCGCGCCCTTCGCGCAGTTCGGCTTTGCCGGCATGAAGCTTTTTAACCTGCTGGCCGCCGCCGGGTCCGCCGGGCTGGCGGCCCTGTGCTGCCGCCGGCTGGGTTATGCGCACGCTGCTGCGGCCGCCCTGCTCTTCATCTGCGCGCCCTTCAGTTTCGAACTCATCTTTTCCGGCCTGACCGAACACCTCTTTGGGTTGCTGATGGCTCTGGCGGTTTACCTGGCGCTCAGCGGCCGCACGGCCTGGGCAGTAGCGCTGATTTCCTTCCTGCCCTTCGTGCGCTCGGAGGGGCTGGTCATCATGGGCGCCTGGGGGCTTTACCTGCTGGCGCAGCGGCAGTGGAAGCTCCTGCCGCTCCTGCTGATTGGGCACGCTGCTTATGCCCTGGCCGGCGCCTGGACGCACGGCGGCCCGCTCTGGGTGTTCAGCAAAATCCCCTACGCTACGCCGGGCAGCATCTACGGGTCGGGCAAGCTGCTGCATTTTGCCGACCAGCTCTTCTACGTCATCGGGCCGGTGCTCTATGGCCTGCTGGTGCTGGGCATGCTGTCCATGATCATCCGCCGGAAGGCCAAAGCGGAGGAGTGGTGGCTCGTCCTCGGCGGCTTCCTCGCCTACTTCGCCGCCCATACGATCTTTTGGTATCTCGGCATCTTCAGTTCCATGGGCCTGAAGCGGGTGCTGGTGGCCGTGATGCCGCTCGTCGCTATCCTCGCGCTGCGGGGCCTGAATTTCGTGCTGTCCTGGGCAGAGAGCAGAAAAGGGCTGCAACAGGCCCTGCTCACCCTGATCCTGGCCGGCGTGTTGCTGTTCCCCTTCACCAAAAACAAGGCAGCAATCGACTGGCACAACGCTTTTTCCCTGGATGCCGGCCAGGAACTGGCAAAGGACGTCGCCGCCTACATCCGGGAAGCCGGCATCGGGGCGGACAGCGCCACCTTCTTCTTCAGCCATCCCTATCTAAGCATCGCGCTCGGCGTGGACTACTTCCGGCCCGAACGGCGCCGCGAACTGGACCCCGCCGCCCTGCAGGCGCTGAAGCCGGGCGATATCGTCATCTGGGAAAACTGGTTTGCGGTGGTGGACAAAGGGGTTTCCCTGGAGGCCCTGCAGGATCAATACGGGCTGCAGGCGCTGCGTACGTTTGAGCGGCAAGGAGAGAAGCGGAAAGAGGAGTTCGTGGTATTGCAGGCCATCCGGCGCTGAGTGCTTGCCCGGAAGCTGCGGCAATGCTGCTCCCACGTATTTTTTTTTGAAACCGGGAAAAAAACACACCTTAGTTTGACTTTTAAACTAAGGGTATGTATATTTGTGCTGCCTGTAGTTAGTTTGATAATTAAACTAAGTTGCCAGGCAGATTTGTTTTTGATCTGAAATTGGGTCGTTCGCGAGCGTTTATGACGCGATGCGGGGTAATCAGCCAGTCTCTGACTGGCGTGAAGCAGCAATGCCCTAACTGTCCTGCTGCGCAGGAAGCCTTGTAGACAAATTCACATTACGTTTACTCGTCCTGGCCTGACACGGGCAGGCCCTGTCGCTTAGTACCCGAAATGCAATATTTCAGGCCAAAACCTGCAAAACCGAAAAATGTGGACGCAAGATCACTCATCGAAAAGATCAATAAGGCCCGGCACCTCCCTGATGTCCTCGGCCCGGACGGCGCTGATAAACAATACAAGGAGGCGGTTAAATTGTTGCATCCCGACCTGTGCCGCCTGCCAGGAGCAGGGCCAGCCCTTGCCCGGCTCAACCAATTGAAGGAAATCCATGAAAAAGGGATTCCCTTCGTGGATGACGCGGGGGAGTTCCGGGTATTTGGCCGGTCGGCGGTATTCGGGAACCCGGGAGCGATGCACGATGTCTCTCACCGCAATTTTCGCCTCCTGTCCACTCACGGAGACGAGGCGTCGGAGCATTTCCGGCGATACCTCCCCCGGAGCATGGATCCGGGCCGGGGGCAAATGCCGCTGCGTTTTCCACACCGGGCAATACCGGCCAGCGGGTTGACGCTGCCACAGGAACACGTCAACTGGGTGTTGTCGAGAATGCTGGAGTTCTGCGCCTGGCTGTCGCAGATCGGATACGTCCACTGCGGGCTTAACCCGGAGAGCGTCTTCATCGTCCCGGAGACGCACGGCATCGTGGTGGTTTCTTTCTACCATCTTTGCCGGAAGGACAGCCGGATGAAAACCATTTCGGCAAAATACCGGAACTGGTACCCGGAGGAGGTTTTCCAAAGCAAGCGGGCCCTGCCGGCGGTAGACCTGGAACTGTGCAAGCGGACGGCAGCCTGCCTGCTCGGCGACCGCTCGGGGCTGGGCATAAAATTTAAAAAGACGCACAATAAAGACTTCATCAACTTCCTGCTCAAACGCCATACCGATGCCCTGGCGTGCTACGACGAATACCGGATGCTGTTGAGGCGGAACTTTGAACAGAAGTTTTATCCGCTGGAGATTTGAGCCTGCGGGCATCGCGCAACAAACAACAAGCAACAATACAAGCCACCGGGCAAGCAGCCCGGCCTGGCCCCGACAATTATTTCTTCATTTTAAAAATTCAACATTATGGGTTATGCAAAATGGTCCAGCGATGCCTACGAGCATCTGAAGAGCAGTTACTCCCGAAAGTCGAGAGCCGACATTTTCAAACACACGCGGTCCAGGCGAATATCCGATGCTATGGACCCATACGGGTTAACTTTCCGGGAAAGCCGGGATTCGGAGGCCCATCCCAATTCCCTGGCCATTGGCGTCTTTCTTGACGTGACCGGCTCCATGGGCAGCATTCCGGAATTGCTCATCCGCCACAAGCTGGGGGCTTTGATGGATACGCTGACCGCTCACGGCGTGGCCGATCCGCAGGTCATGTTCTCCGCTATTGGCGACCACGTCAGCGATAAAGCCCCGCTGCAGGTCGGGCAGTTCGAATCGGGCACCGAAGAATTGAACGAATGCCTGTCAGATATTTTCATCGAAAGCGGCGGCGGCGGCGGGCCTACCGAGTCGTACCTGCTGGCCTGGCTGACTGGCGGCAGGCACACCTCCATCGATTGTTTTGAAAAGAGGGATACGAAGGGTTTTCTCTTCACCGTTGGCGACGAGTGCAGCTGGGAGAGCATCGACGCCGGCACCCTGAAAGCCCTGATAGGATACGAGGAAACGGAAACCCTGACGGCCAGAGGCCTGCTGGCCGAAGCGCAGCGGATGTACCACGTATTCCACATTCACATCAATGAGACGAACTACCGCGACAATCCCCACGTGATCAACTACTGGCGCGATCTGCTCGGGCAGAATTTCCTCATCCTCGACGACCACCGCGGCCTGGCAGAGCTGATTGCTTCTACAGTGGCCCTCTATCAGGGCGCTGCGCTCGAAACAGTCACGTCCGGCTTCGACAGCAGCACGGCCGCCAACGTGAAGCGAGCGCTGGCCAGGGTGTCTGTCGGCGTAGCAGGGCAGCCGGAGTCAGGGGTTATCCGGCTATAGAACCAGGAAAGTAATTCATAAAAACAACGACCATGCGATCAACCATAATTCTCGGCCTGGGCTACGGCGACGAAGGCAAGGGCCGCACCACCGATCACCTGTGCCGGCAAAGCGGCCGGCCGCTCGTCATCCGCTTTTCCGGCGGCCACCAGGCCGGCCATACGGTGGTGGCCGAAGACGGGAGGCGGCATGTCTTTTCCAGTTTCGGCAGCGGCACTTTTCGCGGGGCGCCGACCTACTGGAGCCGATTCTGCACCTTTTACCCCATTGCGTTTCTGAACGAATGGGAAGCCCTCCGAAAAGCGGGGATACAGCCGAAAGCCTACGTCGATGCGCTCGCCCCGGTGACGACGCCCTATGACGTCTTTTACAACCGAGCCACCGAGAAAGTGCAGGCGCACGGCAGCTGCGGCGTGGGCTTCGGGGCGACGGTAGCCCGCCAGGAGGCACCTTACAAGCTGTTCGTGCAGGACCTCTCCTACCCCGGGGTACTGGAACAAAAACTCCGGGCGATCCGGCAGTATTACGAAGCAAAAACGAAGGGAGGGCTGCCGGAGGGCACCCTGGCGGAAGAAATGGCGGCCTTCAGGCAAGCGGCCCGCCGGGTTCTGTCCCGGTTCGAGCTGGTGCAGGAGCCCGTTTTTTTTGCCGGCCTCCTGGAAAGAGAAGCTTTCGGGCACTTCGTTTTCGAAGGCAGCCAGGGCATCCTGCTGGATATGGATCACGGGTTCTTTCCGCACGTGACCCGGGCCCATACGACGGCCAGGAACGCCATGGAACTGATCCGGGCGAATGGTTTGCCGGCGCCGGCAATCTGCTATGTCACCCGCGCTTACCAGTCCCGCCACGGGAACGGGCCGCTGACGAACGAAGGCCTGCCGCTCAACGTCCGGCCCAACCCCCGGGAAACGAACCAGTACAATGAATGGCAGGGTGGGCTACGCCGCAGCGTCCTGGACCTCGACATGCTGCAATACGCCCTGCGGTGCAACCGGAACTACTCCGGCGGCCGGCCCGAGCGCCTGGCCGTCACCTGCCTCGACCAGGTGGAGGGGCGGATAAGAGCAACCCGGGGGGGAGGACTGCTGGAGTTCGGCTCTGCCGGGGAGCTGGCTGCCGCCCTCGGATTCCCGTCGGAGGTGCTGTTGGAAAGCTGGTCGGATGGTGGGGAAGGAGATGGGGAGATGGGGAGAGAGGGAGATGGGGAGATGGGGAGATGGGGAGATGGGAGGAGAGGGAGTCAAAACGCAGGATGGCAAAAATCATAAAAAATAAAATTATTTGTTTCTAAAAACAAATTAGTTTACATTTGCTGCATCCCCCCTTCAGCCCGACGGTTCAAAGCCGGAAGCCCGGGGCCGGGCACCGGCCTTTGGCCACGGGAAATTCC
>JAGFJD010000506.1 GCA_024102975.1 Phaeodactylibacter sp.
GTACGGGACAGGCTCTCACTTTGCCATTTTTTCGCTCCATAGCGCTGCTATGAACCTCAAAAATGGCTTTGTGAGAACCCAAAATCAGCAATTTTCGCCTCCAAAGCACCACCTCCAAACAAGCACTGAGCCTTCTCAGGCAGATTTTGTTACCTTTGTTTTATTTTCACTTAACCCCATGTAAGTGATGCCCCTCTTTGATGTAATGGTGAAACGCCCCTTTCAAATATCGTTTTTTTTATGTTGGACACCCCTTTTATTGTTGGCACAAGCGATTGATTTTGAAAGGATTCCCAATGAATTGGGCCTTTCGCAAAACCTGATTTCAGCTTTGTTCCAGGATCAACAGGGGTTTATATGGGTGGGGACCAAGGATGGGCTTAATCGGTTTGATGGTTATCAATTTAAGGTGTTTCAACATGACCCCTTCGATTCGGCCACCATTTCAAATAACCACATCAACTGTATACTGGAAGATCGTGCGGGGCGTTTGTGGGCCGGCACCAAATCGGGGCTGAACCTCATGGACCGTAAGGCCAATACTTTTCAACTTTTCCCTCTCTGTTCAAGGCAGGGGCAGCCTACCGCAGGCACGGATGCCGGATCATCCGGGTGTTCCCGGGACGTGAATTCCATAATGGAGGACATGGACGGGAATATCTGGATAGGCACCCTGAGCGGGGATATTATCAGGATCGAGATGCCTGCCGAAGGCGTTCCGCTAAATCAGGCAAGCCTTATGGTATTCAAAGCGGATGATTCCCCGGCCGGCCTGTGGCGAAAACCAGTCAAGCGGATGGTGCAGGATGCGGCCGGGACGATCTGGGTGAGTACTTTTGGCCGGATTTGTCTAATCCAGCCACAGAAAAGCAGAGATGCGTACACCATCCGGCGCCTGTCCTGGGAGGAAGTGGATGCGCAATGGCCGAACTATGATCAGGAGGATTTTACCTATATACATTTAGGTAAAAGGGCCATGGATAATCGGTTTTATTCCATCTTTGAAAATGATGGATCGGTTTGGATCGCTACTGCCGGAGGTTTTTTGAAGTGGATACCACAGTCAAAGTCCTATAAACTATTCCCTTTTCAACCAGATTTGATCAAGGCTTCACTTTCTCCATTAGTTAGTGCCTTTGGAGTTGATGGGTTTATTGACAAAAAAGGAAGAATCTGGTTAGATGGATCATTAACCTTAGTGATCTATGATACCCTTGATCAGCAAATTAAAGAGCGGTTTCATTCCTCCACAAATAATACTCCCGCTTTTTTCAAAGCAGGAATACATTCTTTATTGGAAGATGATGCAGGGAATATCTGGGTGGGAACGAATGGCAATGGCCTTTATAAACACACCCCTCACCAAAAGCGATTTAGTGGCCAGAAGGGGGCTCAGCGTTTTGCAACGCATAGCCTGCGGGCTATTTGCCAGACCAAAGACGGCTCAGTATGGTTAGGCCCAACCAACCAGCAATTGCTTCGGGGAAATCTGGAAACCGGAGTTTGGAAACCAATAATCCTGGATGAGTCCAGGTGGGCACGAGAATATACCGATGAATTTGACCAGGTATATTCCATGAAGGAAGGGCCGGATGGTTCGCTGTGGGCAGGTACCGGAAAAGGGTTGTTTCGGCTGCATTCTTTTCAAAAGAAAGAACCCGAGTGGGAATTTTTCAGGATATATGATGAGGAATCATTCTATCCTAATGTGTTGGATATTCACATCGATCCTGAGGGGCAAATTTGGCTGTTGACGCACTTCGAATTTGGAATTTTTGATATTGCTTCCGGTAAATTTACCGGTACAAGCTTTCTGGAAGCCACAGGGAGCGATAAAGAGATGGGGCATAATTTCCTTCGGATCCACCAGCAGAATGACTCCATTTTTTGGTTGGCTCATCCAGGGGGCTTACTCAAATATGAAGTAGCCTCCCGGTCATTCAGCCTTTTTACCAACGACCCGGAAAACCCCAAAAGCATTAGCCATCCGAATGTAAAATGTATCGTACCCGATCCACGGGCGCCAGACAAATATCTATGGCTGGGAACCGGGGGTGGAGGGCTCAACCGATTTGAAATAAGTACCGGAGTCAGTATTCATTATAAAAAAAAGAATGGCCTGCCCGACAATGTAGTGTACGGTGTCCTGGAAGATGATGCCGGCCACCTGTGGATGAGCACCAATCAGGGCTTATCCAGATTCAATATTCAAAGCGGTGAATTCAAAAATTTCAGGTCCAATGATGGTCTTCAGGATAATGAATTCAACTCAGGCGCCTTTTTCAAAAACCGGGAAGGAAGGCTTTTTTTCGGGGGAATCCGGGGCTTTAATGCCTTCTTACCAGAAATGGTTCAGGATAATGAATACAGGCCTCCCATCGTCCTTACTGATTTTAAACTCGCCAACCGCTCTGTGGATATCCGCCAGGAAGGAAGCCCCCTGGCTCAGGATATTGCCCAAACGAAGGCTATCGTACTGGATTGGAAGCATAATATTTTTTCTTTCGAATTTGCAGCGCTCGACTTTACAAAACCCGGCCAAAACCAGTATGCCTATCTATTGGAAAATTTTGATGACGAATGGCAGTTTATTGGCAATCAGCGTATTGCAACCTTCACCAATATCGATCCCGGCGAGTATGTATTCCGGGTCAAAGGAACCAATTATGATGGAACCTGGAATGAAACGGGCGCCAGCCTTTTGATTACGATCCGGCCTCCGTGGTGGCGCACCTACTGGGCTTATGCTGGGTATATTCTTACCCTCGTCCTGGCAGTTGCAGGCTTCTTCCGTTTTCAACTCAGGCGCAGGCTGGAAACGGCTGAGGTGGAAAGGATTAAAGAGCTGGATATGCTGAAAAGCCGGTTGTATACCAATATCACACATGAATTCAGGACGCCGCTCACCGTAATTATGGGTATTACGGAGCAATTATCTTCCAGCCAGTGGCTCCAAACCCTGCAAAAAGAAACCCATACTCAGATTAAAAGCCAATTCGTCCTCATCGACCGCAATGCCCAAAACCTGCTGAACCTGATAAATCAGTTGTTGGACCTATCCAGGCTGGAAAGCGGAAAATTGAAGATCAATTGGATTCGGGCCGATATCATACCCTTTCTCCAGTACCTTACCGAGTCCTTTTCCAGTATGGCAAACGATAAGGAAATTCAATTGACCTTTTATCCGGAGGCCGATAGCCTCATGATGGATTTTGACGAAAAGAAAATTCAAAACATCCTGAATAACCTGCTTTCCAACGCACTGAAATTCACCCCAGCCGGTGGAAGGGTTGTGGTTCATGCCCATCGGGAAATACAAGACAGCAAAGACTTTTTGAAATTAAAGGTCAGGGATAACGGAGTGGGTATTGCGCCCGATAAATTGCCTTATGTGTTTGACCGTTTCTTCCAGGTAGAAAGTTCGGCGACCCGTCAGGCAGAAGGCACCGGGATAGGGCTGGCATTCGCCAAAGAACTCGTTGAACTCCTGAAAGGCAGGATTGAAGTGGAAAGCCAACCCCTAAAGGGGACTACTTTTATCGTTTCCCTGCCCATTCACCAGGCAGCTCCAAAGGCCGAACCTGTTTTGGGTACCCTCCACGAGCCATCCCCCGGCGATGCAGGGCTGAGATCACTGGAAACAGAGGAAGCAGCCTGGCCGGAGATAACGGAAGAGGATGCCAAACCCCACCTTTTGATCGTAGAGGACAACCTGGATGTCACTACCTATATCCGGCAAATCCTGGAGCCGTTTTACCAGGTACGCACGGCCGCGAATGGACGTTCAGGCATTGAACAGGCCAGGGAGATGATTCCTGATATTATCATTAGTGATGTTATGATGCCGGAAGTTGATGGGCTCGAACTGGTCGAGGCTCTGAAAAACGACCAGCGAACGAGCCATATCCCCATTATTCTGCTGACCGCCAAAGCTACGGATGAAGACCGGATCAGTGGCCTGCGCACAGGAGCAGATGCTTATCTGCTGAAACCCTTTCATAAGGAGGAGCTTTTTGTTCGCCTGGAAAAGCTGGTCGAATTGAGAAAAGCTTTACAACAAAAGTATTCAGCGGACACCGCTCTACCCGCTGCCGCTAAGGCAAGTCAGCAAGCCCCCAGCCTGGACGAGCTGTTTATCCAGAAGATCAGGGAGGCGATTGCCGAGAAAATGGGCGACTCTGATCTGGGCGTTATCCACCTATGCCGTGCTGTACAACTTAGCAACA
This sequence comes from Phaeodactylibacter sp., assembly GCA_024102975.1. Lineage (GTDB taxonomy): Bacteria > Bacteroidota > Bacteroidia > Chitinophagales > Saprospiraceae > JACJXW01. Next base: position 4,227 of record JAGFJD010000506.1, read on the forward strand.
CTCAGGTTTTCAGGAAACTCAAAGCACTCACCGGCCTCTCTCCGGGCCGCTATATATTAAAAATGCGTTTGCAAAAAGCCAGAACCCTGCTACAAACGACCGATCTCAATGTCTCGGAAGCAGCTTATGAAACCGGTTTTACGGATCCTAATTATTTTTCCAGAGCCTTCCGGAAAGAATTTGGCGCCCCACCAAGCGAAATGCACAAGTAACTGATTATCAGCATTCAATTTAAAACAACCTCCTTCATGACGCAATTGTCGTGCTATCCTTTTGTGCGCGAATGAAAGCCCTGTCCAGGCTTTTGGAATGATTGTCCAGAAGCTTCTTCTTCTATTGCCGGCATCTTTGTGGAGTGAGGAGTGTGAATGCTTGTAAAGGCTTAAAAGCAATTTTCATTATTAATCTATAAACCTTTAACTCAATGAAACTTAAAATCCTTTTTGTATCGACCATTTGTTGTTTTTTGTTGTGCGCACCATTTTCACAGGCTCAGGCGCCTTGTCCGGACAAGCGAGCGCCCTGGATCAACAAAACAGAAGTTACTTATAAGATTGACCCGATGCCTTCATCCGACCTGGTAAACGAGGCGGCAATTCGCAGTGCTATTCAGCGCTCATTTGATCGCTGGGGAAGCGTGCTGGGAATAACATTTACCCGGCTCAACTCAAACGCAGCAAACGCAGACATCAGCCTGGGATTTTTCAGTAGGGAGGAGTCTCCTTTTTCAGAAGAATTTGACGGTAACGCCTGGGAACACCTGGGAGGCTCCAACACCAGAGGGCGAGCAGAGGTAGGTGGGCGAATTATTGCTTTTGATGATGATGAGGTATGGAAAACCCAAAGACTCTCCAATGGTTTTGAAACAGTGGTCGCAGATGTATTTGGCGGAATTGCCGGAGCGGTAAACCTTGATGCTGTGGCAACACATGAAATTGGGCATACGCTTGGGCTCCAACATAGCCCCCACTCAGAGGATGTGATGTACGGAGGAGGCGTAGAGGCTTACGAGTTGTCGAATACGGATAAGTCCAGAGCCCTTCAGGTCAAAGAGAACCGGACTGGATGGAACTGTCCCGGTGCCTGGGGAGTGGAATCCTTCAATTGGAACAAAGCCCCTGGTTTGCTCAGACAAGTTTCAATCGGCGATGATGAAAAAGTATGGGGCGTAAATGCCGAAGATGCCATTTACCGCTGGAATGGAAGCGGATGGGACAAAATAAACGGCCGGTTGAAACACATATCTGTAGGGGCTGGCCGATCGGTATGGGGCGTAAATGCCGAGGACGCCATTTATCGCTGGAATGGAAGCGGATGGGATAAGGTAAATGGCCGGTTGAAACAAATATCTGCAGGGTCTGACCAATCGGTATGGGGCGTGAATGCAGAGGATGCCATTTATCGCTGGAACGGAAGTGGATGGGACAATATAAGTGGCCGGTTGAAACAAATATCAGTGGGAAGCAGAAAGCACATTTGGGGAGTCAATGCGGAAGGGGTGATTTATTACCGTGATGTGGATGAAAACCGGTGGGTTTCGGTTTCCGGTATCAGGGCGAAATATGTTTCCGTAAATGACTCCGGAAAGGCATGGGCAGTAGACTCCAATGACAAAATTTATCGTAGAGATGACGAAGGCTGGATTCAAGTTTCAGGTTCATTAACCCAACTTTCTGTAGGCCCGGATAACGAGATTTGGGGCGTCAACAGCTCCGATGAAATCTACACCAGTAATGCCAGGCGCCTGAAATAGCCAATGCCCTGAAGAGTAGTGGCTCTGTTTAAAGTCGGAAGTGCGAAGTCGAAAGTCGGAAGTGCGAAGTCGGAAGTCGGAAACAGCCAACAAATGGGCGTTCAGAGCCTGTTTTCCCGCCTTCCGCCTTTAACGCCAGGCCGTCCAAAGTCCAGTAAAGAACTATACTGACGCACGGCAGGTTTTGTCGGCTACAAAACCCGCCGGGTCAGTATATACTGGCATCGCTGGTTTTGCTCCTGACAAAACCACGCGTTCGCCAGTATAAGTGCTCGGACAAAACACTTTTCAAAGCAATATGGGGATAACTACAATTTGTCCGGGCACTTACAGCTCTACCCCTCACTCCAGTTACCGCCTCACGGCCACCTTCCGCACATCCATCCCGTTAACCCGTACAAAGTACACTCCCTCTCGCCAGTCCGAAATGTCCATATATTTCCGGCCGCCGGTGGCCCGGAAGTATTCCACCTGCCGGCCCATGAAGTCAAATACTTCAAATTCGGCCCACACGCCGCCTTCCCATTCCAGCACCAGCTGGCTGGCAGCAGGATTGGGAAACACTTTCAGGCCATAGCTGGAGAACTGCTCCCCGGCAGGCAGGATTTGCTCGCAGAAGGTGCTGTCCGGATTGAGCTCGATCCACCCCTGGCTGCTGAGGTCCCGGCCTTCGAAGGCGGCGTAATCCGCCGGATAGCGGTCCATGCGGAAGGTGAGGTTGTTGTTTTCCGAAAGCACATCGCCCTGGCTGGCCCGCGCGCCGCCGTTCAGGGGAGTCTTGTACTCCCAGACGATCTCGTTCCCCGGGGTGATCTCAAAGGAATAGCCAAAGCGGCCGACACAGATCAGGAAATTGCCGTTGGGCAGCACCTGTATGCTGGACAGCCCGGTGGAGTACATCATGGTAGGATCCGGATGTTGTATCGTGAGGTCAAAACTGTTGGGCCCCCAGACGTTGCCCATCATCGGATAGCCCAGTTTGTACATATCAAAGCCAGGGTTGAAAATATTGGCGGTGGAATAATCTTCTCCCACCTGGTTGTTGAAAACCGCCAGCCTGCCAAAGTAAGGATTGGAAAAATCCAGGAAGTCGTCGATCCAGTGGATGTCGTGCTGGTAAAAGAGGGTCTGGTCTTCCGCCGTTCCCGACTGGTAGGCCGCCGGGTTGCCCCAGCGGTAGAGCAGGTCGCCCCCGCGGCCGCCGAAGCCGCCGGTATGGCCGGCTGCCTGCTGGGTGGTGGTGGTCTTGTCAATGATCCACACTTCATGGAAGGTCGGCACGCTGATGATCACCTGGCCGATCTCCGCATTGTAATCGATGGCGTTGGTATGCATCCAGTCGGCATCGCCGTCGCTGGTGTCCCAGTTGACGTCGACCAGTTGGGGATTATCGGCCACCACGCCGTAGTTGTCCTTGCCGGGGTCAAAATCCTGGACGAGGTGGTCCCAGACATGCCATTCCCAGACGATCTCGTCGGTTTCGGGGTCAACTTCGATAATGTAGTCCGGCCAGAGTTCTCCGTCGGCGAGCAGGCTGGGGTCGCGCCCGGCCTGTATGGCCTCTTCCTGGGTTTTCAGCTCCCAGACGATCATGAGGATGGTGCCCTGGTCGGTCAGGGCGATGTCGTGGTGCAGGCGTTCCTGCTCATTGTTGCGCTCGAAAGACCAGAGCAGGTTGTTGTCCCAGTCGCGAATCTCTACAATGGCGCCGCCGCCGCCCGCCCAGATGGGATCGTTGGCGATGGCCGCCGGGCGCTTGGTCTTCACCAGGTTGCCGTTGGGCAGCAGGTAGGCGGTATTGCCGGGCCGCCACTGCGGCTCGTCTTCCCAGACGTGGACGACCTCCCCGCAATTGTCCAGCAAATAGACATTAGGCTGGTTGTGCGGATAGATCAGGTTGTAGCCGTCGTAGGCTTTTGCAGGGTTGTACGACAACAGGCCTACAGTGTGGGGGGTATCCTGAGCGAAAATGCCCATACAGAGAAAGAGCAGGAATGGCGTAAACAGATGCTTCATAAGTATAATGTTTTTTGTTTTACAGACGCTCGCGAACGAAACGCAAATTGCAGATGTCCGGTTACTTCACCACCTTTTCCACAAAGTACCGCCCCGTCCCCGGCACCTCTGCCCGCAACACATAAAACCCTTTCGGCCACTGCCCGGCAGCCAGCCGGATCGTCCCCGGTTCCGCCCAGGCGGCGGCGACGCGCTGCCCGGCGAAGTTGAACACCTGCAGTTGCAGGCGCTCGCCCGTTTCATTCTCCACAACCAGTTCTTCTACTATCGGGTTGGACAGCACTTTTACGCCGGCCAGGCTTTCGGCCGGATATGCCGAAGATACGGGATTGCCGTAGATCACGCAATCCGATGGCAGGGGATCGAGTTCCAGCGGCCCCTGGGGTTCGAGTGTCCGCCCTTCGAAGGCTGGAAAATCCGGGGGATAGCGGTAAGCCCGGAAGACGTCGTTATTGCTGGGGTTCATGCCTTGCGCAATCGGGCCGGTGGCCCGCACCGGGTTGACGTATTCCCAGACGGGCTGCCCGTCGTAAGTTACTTCAAAAAGGCGGCCGGGGCGCCCTTCGCAGATCAGGGTATTGCCATTGGGCAGCCGTTGCGCGCCGGAGATATTCGGGGAAAAGAACGAGTAGTCGGGCTGGGAGGGGTAGGTCCAGGACAATGAACCGGGCCCGAAAGCTTGTCCTTCTTCCAGGGCATATTGTCCGTTCTCCTCCAGCGGCGGAGCGACGATATCAACGGTAGAGTAATTGCCCGCCGGGCGGGCCAGGCCGTTGTTGAAGGCCATAAATTGCCCGGCATCGGCCAGGCCCCCTTCGATCCAGTGTACGTCGTGCTGGTTGAAGAGCTGCTGGCTGCTTTCGGTTCCCCGGCCGTAGGCGCGCGGGTTGCCCCAGCGGTATAGCAGGTCTCCACCCCTGCCGGCGTTGCCCCCGGAGTGGGTGGCAGCCTCTTCGGTGGTGGTACTGTGGTCGATCACCCAGAACTCGCTCAGGGATCGGGAGCTGAGCACGATCTGGTCCAGGGCCGGGTTGTAGTCTACGGCATTGAAGTGCACCCAATCCGGGTTATTGCCCCCGCCGGTTTCGAAGTTGATGTCGACCAGTTCCGGGTGGTCGGCCACCATCCCGTAGTTGGCCCGGGCGATGTCGTACTGCTGCACGAGGTGGTCCCACAGGCGCCACTGCCAGACGATATTGGCCTGGTCGGCGCCCACGGGCTCCAGTTCGGTTACCTGCTCGGTCCACAGGCCGCTGTTGCCGACCAGGCTGGGGTTTCGGCCGGCATTGATCGCTTCGGTACGGGAGTGCCGTTCCCAGGCGATCACCAGGATATTGCCGTTGGGCATGTATTCCACGTCGTGGTGCTGGTGGTAGTTCGGGGAAGAATAATCGTACTGCCATACCAGGTTGCCCTCCCAACCGACCAGTTCGATGTGCCCGCCGGTGCCGCCGGCGTTAAATGAGCTGTTGAGGCGCCCGGTGCGCAGCAGCAGGCCGTTTTCCAGCAGGTAAGCCACGTTGCCGGGGCGGTAGTTGCCGGGCCAGCTGTGCACAACCTCCCCGCAGTTGTCGAGCAGGTAAGTGGTGGTGCCGGAATTGGGCGCCAGCAGGGTATATCCGTTGAAGGCCAGGGAGTCGTTGAAGAACAGGCCGACGGTTTGCTGGGCAGCGAGGGAAAGAGTAGTCCCCAGCAAGAAAGCAACCAGCAGGGTGGCTTGCCGGAGGGAAGCCGGAGGGCTATACGGCGCACAGAGCGGGCCGGCAAACCCTTTGCCCTTCCCCCCTCCCTCGGAGGGGGTTGTGGGGAGGCTATACGGCATACGGAACTTGGCCTGCAACCGCTTTGGATTGTCGGCTACCCGTCTGACGTTGGACTGCCGGGTGGGCCCCGTACAATGTACACGACCCCGGCAACTTATGTCCAGCGTTCGACTGTACTCACGCCGGAGCCTTAGACGGATACCAGGAATGCCCTGCCTTCGGAGAATAACCGCCAATAGCCGTGTCCTGTCCATGATCTTATGTTGTTACCGGGAAATCGCTTTGGATAAAAGCGCAACTTACTTTTTCTTGGCGAGAATTTTAAGCGAATAGAAAACGGAGAATAAACCAAGGGGGAAATTGTCAGGCATTTTGCAGAGGAATTTTTCTGTATCTTGCCGACAAAGCCAATTGCGCATGGACTACCCCAGCCTGAAATCCCACTGGCACGCCAATGCCAGTGCCCTCACCTCCTCCTATCAGGAAGGGAAGGCTTCTTTTTTGCCCTTCCTCCTGCCGGAGCTGGCCCTGGAGTTGCCCGCCTCCCGGGTGATCCAGGCCCTGAGCAGCCGTTTAGGCAGGGGCCTGGTCCAGGACGCGCTCGACCCGCAGCAAACCATCCCCAGCCCCCTGGCGGGCCTGCGCACCACCAACTGGATCAAACGCACCAACATGGTGGGGATCAACGTGCGGACGATACAGCATTTCTGGAATATCGTCAAGTACATGCTCACGGTGCCGGAAGCGCAGCAATCCGTCCACCTGCTGCCCATCTGGGAGCCGGGTGTTGTGGCCAGCCTGTACGGCATGGCCAGTTGGAACATCAACCCGGAATTCTTCAGCCAGGAGTTGTACGAAGCCTACCCGCACCTGGACACGGTGGAGAAGCAGCTCAAAGCCGTCGTCAACCTCCTGCACGCCACGGGGCGGACGGTAGGCATGGACGTCATTCCCCACACCGACCGCTACTCCGAGATCGTGCTGGGCAACCCCCGCCATTTCGAATGGCTGCAGCGCCGCGATGACCGGATCACCAGCCACCGCGCTAACCTGCACGAGGAGGTAGAGCGGTCTGTCTTTCGCTTTCTGAAAGAACAGGGCCCGGCCAGAGACGGCATCGACGGGCCTGCCAGCGCGGAGGAGCTTTTCTCCAACCAATATCCCGAATCGGCCCGCCTGGAACTGCTTTTCGGCAGCCCGCCCGACTACGGCCGGCGCGCCCAGCGGCGGGGCTGGCTGATGCAACACCTCTATAAAGACGGCTTCGAGCCCGTGCCCGCCACCATGGGGCCGCCCTACCGCGGCCTGGAGGTAGACACCAGCGAAAAGGCCAAAACAGTGGACAGCGAAGGGCGCATCTGGCGCGAATACAAGATCAGCCAACCGCAGGAAATGTCGCGCGTCTTCGGCCCCCTGACCCGCTACAAGCTCTACGAGCGGCTCCATGACAACGAGAACTGGGAGATCGACTTCTCCAGGCCCCGGCATGATACCTGGGAATACGCCTGCCGGCACTTTTACCACATCCAGCAGGAGTACAATTTCGACTTCATGCGGGGCGACATGTCGCATGTGCAGATGCGCCCCGAAGGCGTGCCCGCCCGGGCCGACAACTACTACGACCTGCACAAAGCGGTGCGCGTCTACGTCCGCCAGGCCAAGCCCTACTTCGGCTATTTCGCCGAAACCTTCCTGGTCGGCCCGGGCTTTATCGCCTACGGCAACGAAGTGGACCACCTGGAGCAAGCCGACGCCGACTCCACCCTGGGCGACCTGCAAAGCATGGTGGTGGGCAGCCCCAGATTCATGCAGAACTTCCGCTGGTACCTCGACATCCTGAAGGGCCGGGATTTTGCCCCCAACTTCACGGTCATGACCGGCGATAAGGACGACCCCCGCTTCGACGAATTCTACCTGGCCGGCAACGAGGCCCGCCTCTTTACCGCCCTTTTCCTGACGGATATGCCCAGCTACATGGCGCTGGGCTTCGAATGCCGGGATCCCCACCCCACGCCGGCACCCAACGAACACTATACCAAACTCTACGTCTTCCGCATCAGCGCCGGCGACAAAGCGACCCGGGGCCCCTACGTTTTCGGAAAAAACGCACTGCTCTTTCACCGCCTGTCGCGCCTCCGCCTGGCTGCCGAACAAATCCTTCCGCAAATAATCAGCGCCGACACCCACTTGCTGCTGCCGCCCGACGCCACCGCCGCCACCCGGGTGATTGCCTGGACGCAGGCGGCCTGGCCGCAGTACCTGTTCGTCGTCAACCTGGACGGGAACGAGCCCGCCGTCAATATTAAAATACCTAAAGGCAAGAGCCCTGAAAAGATGCCGCCGCTGTATCCCTATTTTTCCACCCACCAGGAGAAAATGAAAGCAGAACCGCTGTTGTTCAACGGCAAACAGTATCAGCTGGATCGGCTGGAGGCGGGGGAAGGGAGGGTGTATTCGTGGGGCAGTGAGGGATGGTTGGATGGTTAAATTGCCGGACACGCTAACTGAAAACTTCTTCCAAATCCAGTTCTATTTCCAAAGCAGGGTCAGAGAGGGTTTCGGATACTTTGTACATTTCGTAGTCATCCGGAGAAGAGAAAACGTAGATATTCTGTAAAGCAGGAATAACGATCCAACAGGACTTCACGCCGTACTGAAAATACTTCTCTGCCTTAACAATCAGTTCATTTACGGATTGTGAAGGCGAAATGATTTCAATGGCGCACAGCGGAGGATCCTTCACTGTCACTACGTCCTGCCGGGGATCAAGCGTCATTTTGGGAAGGATACAAACATCAGGGACTGCTTCCCAACCGGAAAGATCAAGGCTAAGTTCCGAAACGACGCTGTATTTGTCCTTGTAGTCTAATTTGATAGCGAAAATGAGGTTAGCCTGAATGAGGCCATGGTTGAGAGAGGGCATGGGTTTATTCCTTTCAGCTTCGTAACCGGATATTTTAGAAGATGAAGGCATGTCTGCTATTTTTGCGTTTCCAATTTACTACAATTTTGCCCCACAGGCAAGCCCCGGAAAGTGGGCGCTAAAACATGTGCTGCTTTCATTAACAAATGAACCGGTCAAATCGTTATCCATCTGTATAATGCCGCCGTTTTCCCAAGCTCCGGCAAGAAACCTATGAAACTATGCGCTTTACCTCCAGCAATATAACAATATAACAATCACCCATGAAAATCCCCATCTACCAGGCCGACGCCTTCGCCGGCGAGTTATTCCGCGGCAACCCGGCTGCCGTTTGCCCGCTCGGCGAGTGGCTGCCCGACGAAACCCTGCAGGCCATCGCCTCCGAGAACAACCTTTCGGAGACAGCCTTTTTCATTCCCCGGGGCAAGGACTATCACCTGCGCTGGTTTACGCCGGCCATCGAGATGGACCTCTGCGGGCACGCCACGCTGGCCACCGCCCACGTGTTGTTCCAGCACCTGGGTTACCGGGAGGCCATCATCCATTTCCATTGCCGCAGCGGGCTGCTGAGCGTCACCCGCGAAGGAGGCCTTTATGTCATGGACTTTCCCGCCGACATCCTGGAGCCGGCTTTGGCGCCAAAGGTTCTGGTGGAAGCCCTGGGCGTCACTCCCCGGGAGATATTCGCCGGGCGGGAAGATTTCCTCGTGGTGCTTGAGTCGGAAGCAGCGGTAGCGGCCCTGCGTCCCGATTTCCGCCTCCTGCAGCAAGTCAAAGGCCGGGGCGTGATCGCCACCGCGCCGGGAGATGCTGTCGATTTCGTTTCCCGCTGCTTCTTCCCCAACGCCGGCATCGACGAGGATCCGGTGACCGGCTCCGCCCACACCACCATGACGCCCTACTGGGCCGAACGCCTGGGCAAGCAGGAACTCCTTGCCCGGCAAATCTCCCGGCGCGGCGGGGAGGTGCGCTGCACGATGCTCGGCGAGCGGGTGGCCCTGGCGGGTAAGGCGGTGACGTATATGGAGGGGGTGGCATGGATATGAGGATAGGTTTTTGGGGGTTGAATGGAAATACATGGAAATGCGTGGAAATGTGTGGAAATGGCCGTTCGCGAGGGTCTGCAAGACCCGATGCGGCGTAACTTGCAAGTCTCCGACTTGCGGGATTTCGTTCAAAATATATACAAGTCGGAGACTTGCTGATTGTGCCGCATCGGGTCATAGACCCTCGCGAACATCCCTATTTTTGGTTTGGCAGATAAAGTTGTTTTAACTTTCTACACCTCGTTTACCTTCTTGCCGTTCGCGAGGGTCTGCAAGACCCGATGCGGCGTTATTGGCAAGTCTCCGACTTGCGGGATTTCGTTCAAACCATACGCAAGTCGGAGACTTGCTGATTGTGCCGCATCGGGTCATAGACCCTCGCGAACGATCCCTATTTTTGGTTTGGATATAAGGTAATGTTCAATTTCCCTATCACAGCTCACCCCAGCCAAACATACCCCTCCGTTACTCCCAAATCCAGTATGATGACCGGCAAAATACCCTCCCCCTTTTCATAATACGCCGCGCTGGAATAGACGTATTGGGCCGGCTCTCTCACCAGCCCGGCTTCCACGGCATTGTTGTGGATATAGTTCAATTTCTGGTAGATAAACTTTGGGCTGATCAATTCTTCCGGGTGGTTATCCGGCTGCCAGAGCTGGTGTTCCTGGTTTCGGTTTCGGCAGTTCTGTTTGGCGAACCAGCGCAACTGGTAGAGCAGCCAGTCTTTCCGGCTTTCCCTGCCGGAGTACTGGATTTGGTCGATGATCTGCCGGGCGGTAAATTTTTTGAAATCGCGGAGGATGTCCACCAGGACGGTGCCTTCGTCCGCCTGCGCGATGAGGTGCAAGTGATTGCTCATGATGGTATAGGCGTATAACAGTAAACCTTTGTTGCCCTGGCAATAACGCAGGCTTTCGATCAGGATGTCTTTGTAGGCTTTGCGGGTGAAGACGTCCAGCCAGCCAACGGTGGTGAGGGTGAGGAAATACAGACCTTCGGGGTCGGTGATTTTGTAGCGGGTGCTCATGGTTTATATGGGTTTTTAGGTGAAAGGATGTTTGTATTGTGCTTCCTGAAAATAGGAAATTTTTCGTTTGAAAACAATGAATTTTTCAAATTCATTATTCCCGTTCGCGAGGGTCTGCAAGACCCGATGCGGCGTAACTTTCAAGTCTCCGACTTGCGGAATTTCGTTCAAAATATACGCAAGTCGGAGACTTGCTCATTATTCCGCATCGGGTCATAGACCCTTGCGAACATCCCTATTTTTGGTTTGGCAGATAAAGTTGTTATAACTTTCTACACCTCGTTTACCTTCTTGCCGTTCGCGAGGGTCTGCAAGACCCGATGCGGCGTAATTGGCAAGTCTCCGACTTGCGGGATTTCGCATCGGGTCATAGACCCTCGCGAACGGCTCTGTTCTGGGCCTGGGAATAATGAATTTTCAATTTGACTATCTTGGTTAATCTTCACGCAGAAAGGCAAAAAACAACAACGGCGCCTTTATCGCGAAAGGCGCCGCTGCAATTTTGGATATGGAAAAGGGAGAATTGGGGTTAAAAAGTCAGTACAGTTGAAAACCCTGGACAGCCTGGCTGTTCGTCATAGGGTTGGACACCAGGTCGACGTCCACAGTACAGTTCTCAAAACGGATAGCGTAGGTCTCTTTGATGAGCGCCGGGTTGAGGCGTTTGTTGCCAACGGCCGTCAACCCGAGAAAGGCGCCCACCTCTTTAAAGCCGAGCATGAGGTCTTTGATGGAGTGGAGGGGATTGCTTTGATCGGTATTCATCAAACCAACCGCCAATGCTAATTTGATCTTCCGGATGTTCATTTTGGATATGTTTTACATGTTGTTGGGATCAAAACGATTTATGGGTTAAACTGAATTGGCGGCCCGGATGTTGCGCCTTTCCCATTAAAGAGTGGTTAAAAATTGTGGGAAGTGTCGGCTTCGGGCATTTGGGCGGTGTTTGCTACTCGTTGTTTGCTGTTTTTATCCGTCTCATCCGGGCATTCCTGAAAGCTTGCGGGGATGGATAGAAGGGTGGCCCGTCCAAAAACGGCAGCGGCACCCTTGTTCCGTAGGGTGCCGCTGCGGATCTGGCTATGACAACAAAAGAAAATTCACGCTTGCCGGCTCTTAGTCCACATTATCGTGAAGGAAGGAGTTGCCGGTGGTCCGGATTTCCGGCTCCTCGTCGTCCGAGATGGTCCATTTGGAGCGGGCCGGCTCGGAGCTGTCCGGCACGTCATCCAGGTTGACGCCCCGGCGCTGGTAAGCCGGTTCGTTTTCCAGTTCGATGACGGCCTTGGGGTTGCTGAGCTTCACGCGGTGGCTGCGCAGTTTTTCGCGGCGCTTGCGTTCCTCTTCCATCCTCTGGCGCCGCTCTTCTTCCTGCTGCTCTTTGTCCTCGTCCTTGAGATAAGGCTCCTTGTAAGAATAGCGGTTGCGGTATTTATCGGAAGCAACGCGGATGTCGTCGAATTCGAAGGTCTGCGCCTCGTTTTCTTCCTCTTCAAAGCCTAAGTCGGCCAGGCCTTTTTTTTTCTTATCGGCCTGATCGTCATCCAGGGATACGATAATGCGGTTATTATCGGCGGTTTTCTCCTGGATGGGCTTCTTGCGGTGTTCGAAGCCGGTGGCGATCACGGTCACGCTGATCTTGTCGCCCAGCGACTCGTCGTAGCAGTTGCCCCAGATGAGGTCGGTGCCGAAGCCGGCTTCTTCCTGGACGAATTCGGTGATCTCGAAGATTTCGTCCATAGTGACTTCTTTGGTGCCGGAAGTGATGTTCAGCAGGATGTGCTGGGCGCCCTGGATGTCGTTGTCTTCCAGCAGAGGGGAATGCAGGGCTTCGTCGACGGCGCGCTTGGCGCGGTCGTCCCCGGCAGCCGCAGCCGTGCCCATGATGGCCACGCCGCTGTCGCGCATGACGGTATTGACGTCTTCAAAGTCGACGTTCACGTAACCCGGCACGGTGATGATCTCGGCAATGCCTTTAGCAGCTGTGGTGAGGATATTGTCGGCGTGGGCAAAGGCCTCCGAAATGGAGAGGTTGCCGTGGATTTGCCGCAGTTTGTCGTTGGACACTACGATCAGGGTATCGACATGCTTTTTCAGCTCGCCCAGGCCTTCTCCGCCCTGGGTAATCCGGCGGCGCCCTTCGAAGGTGAAAGGCAGGGTGACGATGCCCACCGTGAGGATGTCCATTTCTTTGGCCGTCTTGGCGATGATCGGCGCCGCGCCGGTGCCGGTGCCGCCGCCCATGCCGGCTGTGATAAACAACATGCGGCAGTTGTTCTCCAGGTACCGGCGGACATCCTCGATGGATTCCTCACAGGCCATCTTTCCGATGTTGGGCTTGGAGCCGGCGCCCCGGCCCTCCGTCAGGTTGGGGCCGAGTTGTATCCTCGTCGGCACTTTACTCAGCTCCATGGCCTGGGAATCGGTATTGCAGATCGCAAAATCCACGCCCACGATCCCTTGCTTGAACATGTGGGTGACAGCATTGCTGCCTCCGCCACCGACGCCCAGCACCTTTATGATCGGGCTTTCATCCTTTGGCAAATCAAATACCATAACTGCTAGTTTTTAATGTTTTGCCGGGCTTTTGAGGTCATCATGCTCCATGGGCAGCCCAACAGTTTTAATTTTTAGTATCAGCATATAAAATATGGAGTGAAGGAGTGAATAACGGGGTCTTGCCCATTCGCATCCAGACACTCCTGCCTCTAAAACTCGCTGTCCGGTTCCGCTTCAAACCACTCTTTGGTTTTGCGGAACAGTTGTTCATACCACTTGCCGGCGAGATCCTCTTCGAACTCGCCCTCTTCCTCCTCCTGAACGGGTTCGGGAATGGCGACGCGGCCCGCTTCCAGGTCGTCCAGGCCTTTCAAGAGCAGGCCCACGCCGGTGGCATAGATAGGGCTGCTCAGCTGCTCGTGATAGCCATGGGCCAGGTGTTCCACCGGCACCCCGATGCGGGTGCTCATGCCGGTGTGGTACTCTGTCAGCTTATCGATGTGGTTGAGCAGGGCACCGCCGCCGGTCAGCACGATGCCGGCGATCAGTTTGCGTTCGAAGCCGGAACGGCGGATTTCCCACAGCACGTAGTCCAGGATTTCCTCCACGCGGGCCTGGATGATGCGGGCCAGGTTTTTCTCGGAGACCTCCTTGTGGTCTCTCCCCCGCAGGCCGGGGATCGAGATGATGCGGTTGTCGTAAACCTCCTCGGCCAGGGCCGAACCGAACTTGATCTTCAGCTTCTCCGCCTGCTGGCCCATGACGGTGCAGCCTTCCTTAATGTCTTTGGTAATGACGTTGCCGCCAAAGGGCACAACTGCCGTATGCCGGATGATGCCATCCTTAAAGACGGTAATATCCGTCGTGCCGCCCCCCATGTCCACCAGGGCAACGCCGGCCTCCTTTTCCTCCTCGCTCAGCACAGCTGCAGCAGAGGCGATCGGCTCCAGGGTCATATTGGCCACCTTCAGGCCGGTGCGCTCCACGCAGCGGTAAATGTTATTGGAAGCGGAAATCTGCCCGGTGATGATGTGGAAGTTGGCTTCCAGGCGGATGCCCGACATGCCGATGGGGTCGGTAATGCCCTGCTCGTTATCTACGGTATACTCCTGGGGGATGACGTGCAGGATTTTATCGCCGGGGGGAAGCACCAGTTTGTACATATCGCTGACCAGCCGGTCGATGTCCCGCTGGCTGATCTCGGTATGGTCGTTATCGCGGGTCAGGATGCCGCGGTGCTGCAGGCTCTTGATGTGCTGCCCGGCAATGCCGACATGCACCACTTTGAATTCCGTGCCGGCAGCACGCTGGGCGGAGGACACCGCTTCTGAAATGGCTTTCACCGTTTTTTCGATATTGGAAACCACACCCCGCAGAACACCCTCGGAGTCCACCCTTCCGAAGCCCAGCACTTCGAGCTTGCCGTGGCGGTCGCGGCGTCCGGCGATGGCGCAGATCTTGGTCGTCCCGATATCCAGCGCAATGGCCAGTTCTGATTTGTTGTTGCTCATGTCCATCATGCGCATTTAGTTTTTTGTAGTTTTCGCAATCAGTATAGAAAATGGCCGGCGCCTGGCGGGCAGGGCCGGCATTGGTCATCGTTTTTTGCAGACTACCTGCTGGCCGTATTCGAGGCTGATTTCCGAATATTTGTTCCACCCCTCGTAGGGCAGGGCTTCCTTGTAGAATACTTTCAACCGCTTCAGCTTTTTTTCTGCCGACTCGAATTTGCCGAAGATGATGTGGTGGTTGCCCACTTTGGGCACCAGGATGATCTCTCCGCGGTTGCTGACGTGCACCTGTTCGATCATGGCATCGAGGAAATCATCTTCCCGGATCAGTTTGGCAAGCAGGAAAACGTCCCTGAGGCTGTTCCGCCTGCGGTTCAGAAATTGTGGTTCGTGGGGCGGCAGGTTGCCGGTGGCCACGATCACCTTGGCGGTAAAATGAGGCGACAAGGGTATCTTTATACCTTTACCGTCCAGGTAATAATTCAGGCCATTCTTATCCATTACCCTCAGGACGGGTTCGCGCTGAACGACCACCACCTTTATTCCGTTATCCGAGCCAATGTAGACGTCGGCATCGAGGATAAACGGTTCGGCTTCCAGCACCTGTTCGAGGCGTTTTACATCTACCGACCCGATGGGCATCCCTTCCAGGCGGTAACCAAAACTGCGTTCTATAGCCAGGCGCACATCCTGGCCATTGATCAGGAAATCGTTTTCGGACAGGGGTTCGATCTCGACTGCCAGTTCGGATGCCGGGCTGGCCTCCTTGCGTTCTACTGCGGAGATCACCAAAATAGCGGCCAGCAACAAAAGCCCGCCCCAGCCGATCCGCCGGAGAGTCTGTATGGTTTCCGCACTGAGTTGTAGGCTCCTGATCATATAGCGCCCGTTTTTTCGAAATAACTGATCAAAGGTTCTCTGAATGTATCTATATCGCCTGCGCCCAGGGTAAGCAATACTTCCGGCCGGGATCGTTCCACCTCCTCCAGCAGGCTGGCCTTGCTTGCCAGGCGCTTGTCCGTTTTTTTCATTTTGCCCAGAAGCCAGCGGGCATCCACCCCTTCGATGGGCATTTCCCGCGCCGGGTAGATTTCCATCAGCAGGATCTCATCCAGCGCGTCCAGCGCGGCGGCAAAGCCGTCGGCAAAATCGCGGGTCCGGGAAAAAAGGTGCGGCTGAAAAATGCCCGTGATCCTTTTTCCGGGAAAGAGTTCCCGCGCCGCCCCAATGGCTGCTTCCAGTTCCGAGGGGTGATGGGCGTAGTCGTCGACATAGGCCCGCCCGCCCTGGCGGTACAGGATTTCAAACCTTCGGCGGATGCCGCGAAAAGTGCGAAGCCCTTCGCGAATGGCCTCCTCTCCTACCCCGAGCTGCAGGGCTGCCGTAAGGGCAGCCGTTGCGTTCTCCACATTGTGGCGCCCGGGGAGCGCCAGCTGCAACCCGTCCATCCGGTGGGCAGGGCTGCGGTAGTCGAAGGTGAAATAACCGCCTTCTACGCGGACATTTCCGGCACGGTAGTCCCCGCCGTCGATACCGAAGCTCTCTGCGGCGGGATGCCCGCCGAGTTCTTCCAGCCAACGGTAGTGGACAAAGAGCCGCCCTCTTTCTTTCAGCCGGGCGGCGAAGGCCCGGAAGCCCGTTTCCAGGAGCGACTCCCGGTCGCCGTAGATGTCCAGGTGGTCGGCATCCATCGAGAGGATGATCGCGATGTCCGGGCTGAGGTGCAGGAAGGAGCGGTCGAACTCGTCCGCTTCCACCACGACCCATTCCGAATGCCCTTCGACGAAATTGGAGCCGAAGTTGGTGGCGATGCCGCCCAGAAAGGCCGTACAGTCCATGCCTCCGCAGTGCAGCAAATAGGCCAGGATCGAGGAGGTCGTCGTCTTCCCGTGGGTGCCGGCCACCGCCACTGCCTTCATGCCGCGGCTGATGATGCCCAGCACTTCCGCCCGTTTCCTGACGGGAATGCCCGATTCCCGGAAAAAGACGAGTTCCTGATGGCTGGCGGGCACCGCCGGCGTATAAACGACAAGGTCAACCCCTTCAGGTATCCGCCCGGTATCCTCGGTATAATGTATGTCCATTCCCTCTTCCACCAACTTTTTGGTGAGCAGGGTTTCCGTTTTGTCGTATCCGTATACTTCGGCGCCTCTTCCGTTGAAGTACCGCGCCAGCGCGCTCATGCCGATCCCGCCGATCCCGATGAAGTACACTTTTTTGATATCTTTCAGGTTCATCGCATTTTGTTGGTTTGGGTGAGCCGGTTATTCGGCTGCCTCAAGTGGGAACGGGTTGGGTTATTGGTTATTGGTGCCAAGGAAACCAATAACCGCTCCCCGGCAGCCCCGGCAATAACTATTGCCCCTTCCCCCTCCCGGCCAATCTCAGCACCTCCTCCGCGATCCGGCCGGCGGCATCGGGCATGGCCAGTTTCCGGATATTGAAGCTGAGCCGGTTGCGGGCTGCTTCGTCGTTCAGCAGTTCCAGTGCTTTGGCGACGGCCAGTTCCTTCGCTTCCTCATCCCGGACGATCCAGGCGGCACCGGCATCTACCAGGGCCATGGCGTTTTTCGTCTGATGGTCCTCCGCCACATTAGGCGAAGGGATGAGGATCGCCGGTTTTCCGGCGAAGTGCAGCTCGGAGACCGTCAGCGCCCCGGAGCGGCAGATGATCACGTCGGCCATGGCATAGGCCAGGTCCATCCGGTCGATAAAGGGCTGCGCCTTCACGTTGGGCAGCCGGGCGGTTTCGCATCGGCTGAACGGCTCTTCGTAAAGCTGCCCGTACTGCCAGAGCACCTGCACCTCCTGCCGCTCCCGCAGCCGGGAGGCATTGGCGTCCACGGCCTGGTTGACCGACCGGGCCCCCAGGCTGCCGCCGAAGACGAGCAGAATGGGCCGCGTGGGGTCGAACCCGAAATAGCGGGCGCCTTCCTCCCGGGTGGACCGGTTGTCCTGGATCACTTTGCGTACGGGGTTGCCGGTGAAAACCAGACGGTCCGCCGGGAAAAAGCGCTCCATATTCCGGTAGGCCACGCATACCCTGTCCGCCTTGCGGGCCAGCAGGCGGTTGGTCACGCCCGCGTAGGAGTTTTGCTCCTGGATGAGGGCAGGAACCCCGCGCCGGAAAGCGACTTCCAGCAGGGGGCCGCTGGCAAACCCGCCAACGCCGGCCACCACGTCCGGCTTAAACCGGCTGATGATGCGCCAGGCGCCCAGCAAACTGCTCAGCAGCTTGAGGGGAAACAACAGGTTCCGCAGTGTCAACTCGCGGTGAAAACCGCTGATCCACAACCCCTCGATGGGATATCCCGCTTTCGGGACCTTCTCCATCTCCATCTTGCCTTTCGCCCCAACGAAGAGGATCTCGGCTTCGGGCTGCTTCTCTTTTATCGCATCGGCAATGGCGATGGCGGGGAAAACGTGCCCGCCGGTGCCGCCGCCGGAGATGATTATTTTTGGTTTAGGGTCCAAGTAAACAGTCAAATTTTATGGGGCCGCCCTCCAACTGGCACCAGCCCGTGTATTCAATAATTCCTTCATTTACTCACTCACCGACTCTATGTATTTACTCACGCTCAATATCATGCCAAAAGAGATGCAGGTGAACAGGATGGACGTGCCGCCCATGCTGATCATGGGCAGGGTGACGCCCGTCACCGGCACCAGGTGCACAGAAACGGCTATATTGACAAACGCCTGCAGGACCAGGCTGATGCTCAGGCCGATGGCCAGCATGGCGCCGAAGGCCTTGGGGCTCTTGGTCACCAGGCGCGTAGCGCGGAAGAACAACAACACATACAGCAGGATGATCAGCATGCCGACGAAAATGCCGTACTCTTCCACGACGATGGCATAGATAAAATCCGAATACGGAGAGGGCAGGTAGTTTCGCTGAATGCTGTTGCCCGGCCCCAGCCCGAACCACTCCCCGTTGGCCATTGCGATCTTGGCCTGCTGCACCTGGTAGCCGCCGTCCGGTTTATCCACAAAATCGCGGACCCGGTTTACCCAGGTCTCTGACCGGACGATATCGGGGAAAAACTCTCCCAGCAACACCAGCATCGCAAAAACGACAATGCCCAGCAACAACAGCAGGACGATATACTGCAGGGCTACCCGCCCGACGAACATCATGGACACACAGGTGAAAAACAACAGGATGGCCGTCGAGAGGTCCGCCGGAGCGATCAACCCGCAGATAATGAGCACCGGCACGATGATCGGCAGGAAGGCGCTGTTGAAGTCTTTGATGTAATCCTGCTTGCTGGAAATGGCGCGGGCCACGTACAAAATAAGGGCCAGCTTGGCAAAGTCCGACGTCTGAAAGGTGATCCCGACGAAGGGGACCGATATCCACCGGCGGGCGTCGTTGATGTCCGCCCCGAAAGCGATAGTGTACAACAGGAGCGGCAGAGAAACCAGCAGCAAATAAGGGGCCGCCTTGGAATACCGCATGTAGTGCAGCAAATGCGCCAGATAGGCCAGAATCAACCCCCCAACCACGATGATGAAGTGCTTGACCAGCAGGGCTTCCGTATTGCCGCCCATCTCCCGGTAGGCCAGCGTTCCGGTAGAACTGTACACCACCAGGATGGAGAAAACAGACAGCACCGCCATGATGGCCCAGATGCTGCGGTCACCCCTCAATTCTGCGTATATTCTCGTTCCTAGCGACATAAAAGGTATGGTTTCATGGTTTTATGGTTTTATGGGTTTATGGGTTTATGGGTTTGGCAGTAACGTTGGGGCCGGGTAACTGTCGGGCTATCTTCCCCTTTCTTCCTCTGAAAAATCATTCGAGTGTGTTATACTGACGCACGGCAGGTTTTGTCGACTACAAAACCCGCCGGGTCAGTATATACTGGCATCGCTGGTTTTGTTCCTGACAAAACCACGCGTTCGCCAGTATACAAAAAAGCGGGGTTACGGAAAGTCGTCAGACGACTCAAAGTCGCAAAGTCGCAAGAAAGTCGTCAGACGACTGATAAAACCCGCGAATATGTCACGCACTCAAATCATTCAGGTTTTACGCGGGAAAGAACAGCTTGTTTAAACTGCTCCCCCCGGTCCTCGTAATTCTTAAAAAGGTCGAAACTGGCGCATGCCGGCGACAGCAAAACGGCATCTCCCGGGCGGGCCAGCCGGGCGGCCTGCTCCACCGCCTCTTCGGCGCTGCGCGCCTCGGTGATGGTATCGGCCATGCCGGCAAAAGCGCCTGCCAGCTTGCGGTTGTCGGCGCCCAGGCAGATCAGTGCCCGGACTTTGTCCTTCACCAGCCCCAGCAGCGGGCCGTAGTCGTTGCCTTTATCCTGGCCTCCGGCGATCCAGACCACCGGCCTGGCCATAGCTTCGAGGGCGTAAAACACGGCGTCCACGTTGGTAGCTTTGCTGTCGTTGATGTACTCAACCCCGTCGATCTCCGCCACCAGTTCCATGCGGTGCGCTACCGGAACGAAGGTATTCAGCCCTTGCTGAAGCGCTTCGTCGCCGGCGCCCCACAGCCGGGCGGCGCTCAGGGCGAACAACGCATTCATGCAGTTGTGGCGCCCCCGGAGGCGGCTTTCCCGCAGGTCGAAGGCGCTGTCGCCCATGTGCAACACCTGCCCGTCGATCATCCCGCTGCCGATCGGCTCCAGGCGCGGCCTGAGCGGATGGGTTTTCATGTATCCGCCGATATTCTCGTCATCGGCATTGTACAGGAATACATCCTCCGGCTGCTGGTTCATCGCAATGCGGAACTTGGAGCGTATGTACAGCTGCATCTCGTACTCGTAGCGGTCGAGATGGTCGGGCGTAATGTTGAGCAGCATCGCTATATCCGGGCGAAAGGCACGGATACCATCCAGCTGGAAACTGCTGAGCTCGAGCACGTAATACGGATACAACCGCTCTTCGCTCAGGCTGCGGGCAAAGCTTTTGCCCACATTTCCGGCCATGCCCGCTTCAATCCCTGCGGTTACCAGCAGGTGATGGGCCAGGCGGGTGGTGGTCGTCTTGCCGTTGCTGCCCGTTATCCCGATCAGCTTTGCCGTGGTGTAACGGCCTGCAAATTCAATTTCTGATATCACCGGTATGCCTTTGCCTACCAGCTGTTTAACTATCGGCGCGCGGTCCGGAATGCCGGGGCTCTTCATTACTTCGTCGGCCCTGCTGATACGGTCCCAGCTGTGCTGCTGTTCTTCGTACGGTATGCCGTTGCTTTCCAGCTCGCGTTTGTACCCTTCTTTGATCGCCCCCTGGTCGGAGACGAAGACATCATGCCCGTATTTTCTGGCCAGCAAGGCCGTTCCTACGCCGCTCTCGCCGGCACCCAGAATGCTGAGGTTCATGCGCTTTTTATTGTGTAAATGTGTATGTGTGTAAATGTGTAAATGTCTCCTCCCTCCGTTATGCCCTCTTTCCACCTTTACACATGCGCACATTTACACTTTTACACATGCGCACATTTACACTTTTACACATGGGTCACCTGATCTTCAACGTAATGATCGTAAACACCGCCAGCAGGATACCTATGATCCAGAAGCGGATGACGATCTTCACCTCCGGCATGCCCTTTTTCTGAAAGTGGTGATGCAGGGGCGACATCAGGAAAATCCGGCGCCCTTCGCCGTATTTTCGCTTGGTATATTTGAAGTAGGCCACCTGAATGACCACCGACAGGTTTTCCACCAGGAATATCCCGCAGAGGATCGGTATCAGCAGTTCCTTGCGCAGCAGGATGCTCATCGCGGCGATAATGCCGCCGAGGGTCAGGCTGCCGGTATCTCCCATAAATACCTGCGCCGGGTTGGCGTTGTACCATAAGAACCCGAGGCAGGCCCCCACGAAGCAGGCCGAGAAGATGAGCAGTTCCCCGGCGCCGGGCAGGTGGAGGATATTGAGGTAGTTGGCCGCTATGGCGTTGCCGGAGACGTAGGCGAAGATACCCAGCGTTGCTCCGATGATGCCGGAGACCCCGGTTGCCAATCCGTCAAGCCCGTCGGTCAGGTTGGCGGCGTTGGAAACGGCCGTGACGACAAAGATGACCAGCGGAACAAAAATGAGCCACACCCACCGGGAATCCCGTCCCCTGTCCATCGGCAGCAGCCAGGCATAATCCAGGCGGTTCCCCTTGAAAAAGGGCACATTGGTCAGGTTCGTTTTATAATCGCCTTTCTCTTCGGCCGGGGCCATGGGGTTGGCGACATTTTCAACCAGGATGGTATCGCCAATCAGCTTGGTATATCCCAGTTCATCCGCTTCTTCCACGTCCATCCGCACGACGATCTTGTCGCTGAGGATCATCGTCAGGGCAATCAACAGGCCCAGGCCGACCTGGCCGAGCACTTTGAAGTGCCCGCGCAGGCCCTCCTTGTTTTTGAGGAACACCTTGATGAAGTCATCGATAAAACCGATGGCTGCCATCCAGATGGTGCTGATGACCAGGAGAACGATGTAGACGTTGTCGAGCCGTCCCAGCAACAGGCAGGGAATGATAATGGCCATGATGATGATCACCCCCCCCATGGTCGGCGTCCCTTCCTTCTGCTTTTCTCCCGCCAGGCCGAGGTCGCGCACGGTTTCCCCTACCTGCAGCCGTTGCAGGTAGCGGATCACCCTGCCGCCGAAGACCATGGAGATCGCCAGGGAAAGGATGGCCGCCATGCCCGCACGGAAAGTGAGGTACTGGAAGAGCCCTGCGCCCTTAATGTCCCCGAAATGGCTCGTCAACCAATCTACAAGTTCAATAAGCATGTTCGTCTGTGTTGAGGTGAGGCCCCAAAAATAGGAATTCCTCACTGCAAAGCGTGGCCCGGGTAGCGATTAATGAAAAACTTCACGGTTTCACTCCGCGAGGGCCTCGGCCAGCACGGCTTTATCGTCGAAAGGCCGGCGGACGCCTTTAACCTCCTGGTACTTCTCATGCCCTTTGCCGGCCACGAGGATGATGTCTCCTTCCCGGGCCAGGCGGCAGGCGGTGCGGATGGCTTCCCGCCGGCTGGTGACGGCCAGGGCCTTGCGGGCCGCATAAGGCGGGACGCCAGCCTGCATGTCCGCAATGATGGCGTCCGGGTCTTCGCTCCGGGGGTTGTCGGAAGTCAGGATCACCTGGTCGCTGTAATCGCAGGCCACTTTGGCCATCTTTGGCCGCTTGGCCTTGTCGCGGTCGCCGCCGCATCCGATCACGGTAATGATCCGGCTGTCGCCTTGCCGCAGCTGGTGGATGGTGTTCAGCACTTTCTCCAGCGCGTCGGGCGTGTGGGCATAGTCGACGATCCCGGTCCGTTTCCCCTGGGGGCCGGTGACGTAATCGAAGCGCCCTTCGGCGGCGCCCAGCTGGCTGAGGGCAATCAGCGTTTCCACTTCTTCCTGCTCCAGCAGCATAGCGGCGCCGTAAGCTGCCAGCAGGTTGTACGCGTTGAACTCTCCGATAAGCCGGCTGAAAACTTCCTTGCCGCCTACCTCCAGGTGGAGGCCGGCGATGCTGTTGTCCAGTATCCTGGCGCGGAAGCTGGCCATCGACCGGAGGCTGTACGTGTACTTCTTCGCCCGGGTGTTCTGCACCATTACCGCTCCGCGTTTATCGTCGGCATTGACGAGGGCGAAGGCTGTTTTGGGCAAAATGTCAAAGAACATTTTTTTGGCATCGATATATGCCTTGAACGTCTTGTGATAATCCAGGTGGTCATGGCTGATATTGGTAAAAATGGCGCCGGCAAAATGCAGGCCCTCGATCCGCCGCTGGTGAGCCGCATGAGAACTCACCTCCATAAACGCATAATCGCAGCCGGCGTCGGCCATTTCCCGGAGCAGCGCATTGACGGCCACTGCGTCGGGGGTTGTATGCGTGGCCTCCAGGGGCGACTGCCCGATGAGGTTGCGCACGGTCGACAGCAGTCCGGCCTTGTACCCCAGGGCGGTGAACAGGCTGTGCAGCAAGGTCACCGTGGTGGTTTTGCCGTTGGTGCCCGTCACGCCTACCAATTTCAACGCTTTGGACGGCTCGCCAAAAAAGCGGTTGGCCATCCGGCCGAGTGCCGTTGCACTGTCGGCCACCTGTATATAGGTTACATCCTCCCGGCGTTGTCCGGGGAGTTCTTCTGCAACCACGACGGCAGCCCCCTGCCCGATGGCTTTGCCGATGAATTGGTGCCCGTCAGCCTGGGTGCCTCTGACGGCGACAAAAAGGCTGCCGGGGCCCGCTTTTCTAGAATCAAAGTCGAGCCGTTCCACGGTTCGGGAGGTGGAACCCTCCAACGCCAGTATGTCAAGCGGTTGTATCAGTTTTTCCAGTTCCATCTCAACGCAGATAAAGCCGTATGGCCTGGCCATTTATCCGGGTTCCGGGCAGCAGCGACTGCCGCGAGACCTTCCCGAACCCTTCAACTTCCACCGTCAGCCCCCTGTTCTCCAGGGCGTAGAGCGCGTCCCGCAGCCCGAGGCCCACTACGTTGGGCACCCGGCCCTCCGGCATGGTGCGTTGTTCCAGGATCACGCTGTCGGCCTGTACCCGGGTAGCCACCATGGGCGTCTCGGGCTCCCCGTAGCAGGGGATATCCAGATACTGGAACACGGCCAGGATGTCTTTCTTGTCGCCGATGCTGTAGCCCGGCAGGCTGTTGCCAGCCAACACCGGTTTGGGGGCCAGGTTGATCGGGGCATGCAGTTCTACCTTCGCGGCATAGATGTTGTCGGCGATTTCCCGGAATACGGGCCCGGCCACATCCCCGCCGTAAAAGCCGCCCCGCCGGGGCCGGTTGATCACAACGATGCAGGAATACTTCGGTTTTTCAACCGGAAAGTACCCCACGAAAGAAGCCTGGTAACCGCCGATGAGCGTACCGCGGCTCCCCCGGCGGTAATTGATCTGCGCCGTGCCTGTCTTTCCGGCAAAAGTGTAGTTGCCGGAACGCAGCTTATGGGCGGTTCCCCGCTCGTCTTCCACCACCGAAACCAGGAGTTCCTGGATTCTGGCGATCGTCGGGCGGGTGGCAATGCGCCGGTCGATGACCGTGGGGCGATAGCGATGGGTTACCTTCCCGAAGCGCTGAGCCTCGGAAACCAGATAGGGTTTCATCATCTCCCCGCCGTTCGCGATGGCGTTGTAGAAAACCAGCAGCTGCAGCGGCGTGATCTTCATTTCGTAGCCGATCGACATCCAGGGCAGGGTGGTGCCGCTCCAGTAATCCTTGTCGCTGTATGCTTCTTTGATATAAGGGTTGGCCTCGCCGTCGATTTCTATCCCGGTGGGCAGGTGCAGGTTGAACTGTTTAAGGCGCTTGATGAAGCGGGCGGCGCCCTCATTCCCGTTGGCCTTTGTTTTTTCTCCGTAGTGGTCCTGGATCATGGTAGCGATCCCGACGTTGGAGGAGATCACGAAAGCCTCTCTCATCCGGATCGTATCCAGCTTGGGGCTGTAGGGCGAGGCGTCCACCATTTCATCTTCATAAAACTGGGCGCGGCCCTTATAGATGCGGATGGAATCGTCGAGGTCAACAAAGCCATCTTCCAAGAGCGCCATCACCGAAGCCGACTTAAAGGTGGAGCCAGGCTCAAGAGCGGTGCCAACGGCATAGTTGTAGGTTTCCCACCAGCCTTCATCGGTACGCCCCAGGTTGGCCATAGCGCGAATGGCGCCGGTTTCCACTTCCATGACCACCGCTGTGCCCCACTCGGCGTCATGCGCGTTCATGGCGCGCATCAGGGCCTGTTCGGATATGTCCTGGATGTCAATGTCCAGGTTGGTAATGATGTCGCTGCCGGTCTCCGGTTCGATCACGGTCAGGTCGTCGACCGGCATCCAGAGGTCCTCCCGGGGGTCGACCCGGATCATCAGCTGCTGGCCGGGCATGCCGCCGAGCAAGGTGTCGAACTGCCCTTCCAGGCCTACGGGCTTGGCATTGTCCCGGACGTATCCTATCGTCCGCTGGGCTAATACCCCAAAAGGGCGCTTGCGTTCGCTGCGCTTCTCGGCGATGAACCCGCCCCTGAAGCGGCCAAGCCGGAATAACGGAAATTCTTCAATGAACTTTTTCTCCGCGTAGGAGGCTTTGCGCTTAAGGACGACGTGCCGGTCGGCGGCTTTGCGCAGGCTTTCCAGAAACTCCCGGGCCCCGCCTACCGTGTAGTCTTTCAGCACATACGTAGCCAGGCATTGCGCCAGGGTATCGATGTTCTTCTTGTACTCTTCCTCCGAAGGGGCATGAGGGTCAAAGTATAGGTCGAAATACGGGATGGAGGTGGCCAGCAAACTGCCGTCTGCCGCCAGGATGTTGCCCCGGTCCGCCTCCACCTGCCGGTATTCCAGGTAATTGTCTCTGCCCTGAGCGCGCCAGCGCTCCCCGTCGGCGACGGCAATCTGGGCTGTACGGTATATCAACGCGATGGACACCGGTACGACGATACCGAAAAGCAGGATATAGACCCGGTATAATACCTCGTTTTTAATGTCCATCGGTTCAGTTGTTGGTTGTCAGTTACCGGGGTGCCACCCTTTTCGGCGCTTCCGACTGGGGCCGCAGCCCTTCGTCGCGGACCCGCCGGGCAACTTCAGAACGCATGGAGTTAAACATGTTTTCCGATTGGAGCGACATGTAGTACCAGCGCATTTCTTTGAGTTCTTTCTGCAACACCTGTATCTCGCGGACGTTTCGTTCCGCGAGGTGGGCGTTGGCGATATACACCGTGGCCAGGAACCCCAGGAAAAAGACAAAAGCCAGGTTGTTCAGGACGAGCCTGGACGTCCAGCGGCCTACATCAAACATGGTCTTAAAATCTTTCTTCCTGGCCATAAGCGAATCAATTTTCTTTCGGCAACGCCTTCTCTCCCACCCTCAGTTTTGCGCTTCGCGCCCGGGGGTTTTGCCGGATTTCTTCTTCCGAAGGCGTTACGGCTTTTTTGGTTATTGTTTTGAACGGCCGTTGTATATTGCCGTAGAAATCCTTTTCCTGCCGCCCTTCAAAGTTACCAGCTTTCAGGAAATTTTTCACCATCCGGTCTTCAACGGAATGGTAAGTGATGACTGCCAGGCGGCCGCCGGGCCGGAGCAGTTCCAGAGCCTGCCCCAGGAAGTCCTGCAAAGCGCCCATTTCGTCGTTCACCTCGATGCGCAGCGCCTGAAAAACCTGGGAGAGGTATCGGGCGCGGTGCCCCCGGACGACGGGTTCGACTGCGGCCAGGAACGCGCCGGTTGTTTCGAGCGGCCGGTGTTCCCGTTCCTGGGCGATGCGTTGTGCCAGCGTTCTGGCGTTGCGCACTTCGCCGTAGCGGCTGAACACCTCCTGCAGCGCCTCCGGCGTGTAGGTATTGGCAACGGCAGCCGCCGTTTTTTCCTGTTCGCGGTTCATGCGCATGTCCAGCGCGGCGTCGAAGCGGTAGGAAAAACCGCGTTCGGCCACATCCAGTTGATGGGAGGACACGCCGAGGTCCGCCAGTATGCCGTCCAGCTCAGTTATACGATGCAGGCGCAGGAAGCGTTTCATGAACCGGAAGTTGTGTTGGACAAAGGCAAAGCGCCCATCTTCCGGCACGTTGGCCCGCGCGTCTTCGTCCTGGTCGAACCCCAGCAGGCGGCCCTCTTTTCCCAGCTTTTCCAGGATCAGGCGGGAGTGCCCGCCGCCGCCAAAGGTAGCGTCCACGTATATCCCTCCCGGCCGGATCGCCAGGGCGTCGATGCTCTCGCTGGCCAGCACCGGTTGGTGGTATTCCATCACAATTCAGGTTTACCGTTCGCCTTGCCCAGCACATCTTCAGCCAGGTCGGAGAAATCTGCCGGTTCTTCCTCCAGCAGTTGCTGGTACTGGCTGGCAGCCCACATTTCAATTCTGTCGCTGTACGCCAACAGGACGACATCTTTGTCGATAGCCGCGTACTCCAGCAGGCGCTTGGACAACAGGATGCGGTCGGCGCCGTCCAGGCCTACTTTTTGCGCGCCACGGTAGAAGTACCGTACGAAGTCGCGGTTCTTTTTGTTGTACAGGTTCAGTTGGTTGATCTCGTTGGTGATGCGGTCCCAAACCTGCTCCGGGTACAGCATGAGGCACTGCTCGAACCCCCGGTTAATGACGAAGTTATGAGCCACGCCTTCCCCGAGCTGGGCAATGAGCCCGCTGGGCATCCGCATGCGCCCCTTGGCGTCGACCTTACACTCATATTCGCCTAATAGCTGTTTGATTTCCACTTTTTTACCTTATAACACTTTCAAATGTATCACTTTTTGACACATTTTACCACTTTTTCCCACTTTTTTCCATTAAAAAGTTTCCTCCGGCTCACCCTAACATTCGGATTGCGAGGTTTATCATCAAAAAAATTAAATTAATGGGTGTGATTTGCGTACATTTTGGGGGTCAAATTCCCACTTTCTCCCAAAAAGTAGCTTGGTTTTCCCACCGGGGTATTCGGGGAGAGTTTTTGCTGCATTGGAAGGGGGGAATACGCGGGGGGATTTTACCATGCAGGGCACATAACCAGGGGCGGGCCTTTTTTATCACATAGAGCGCATAGGAGTTTTCACATAGGCCACACAGATGGGTGCCTCTTGCGTTTGGAGCCCGGCGCTTTTTTATTGGCCAGGCCACGTTGGAGCTTGCGCACCGGGCGCAATGGGGCAGCATAGGCCGCTTTTCAGCTACGCCCTGCGGCCATACTACTAGTACATGAATACCTAAATAAATACCCACTTATGCTTGTTCTTTTGAACTTACTCTTCGTCAGAAAAAACTCACGTAGCTCCGGCTATGCTCGTTTTTTCTTCCTTGATTAAGTCCAAAATAAC
>JAGFJD010000511.1 GCA_024102975.1 Phaeodactylibacter sp.
TCATTCCGTCGGCCTACCGCACGGCCCGGCTCGATTCAGAAGCCTTGCAGGATATTTTAAATGAAGCGCCGATGCGGTTCAGCGCAGCTGCCCGGGCGCAGCCACAATCGCTGATGCTTCCTATGCCGGATGGCACCCTGCAACAATTCGAGATTGTCAACGCGCCGGTGATGCACCCCGATCTCCAGGCGAAATACCCCGGCCTGCGATCTTTCGCCGGAAAAGGCATAGATGACCCGACCGCTTATCTGAGGTTTAGCCTTACCACCAAAGGGTTTAACGCAATGGTCATTTCCGCAAAATACAGTACGGTGTTCATAGATCCTTATACTGGAGGAAACACCGAATACTATGTCAGCTATTATAAGAAAGACTACGCTCCGCAACGCGCCGTTCCTTTTTCCTGTGGCGTAGCGGCGCCGGAGGATGGTTCCATTAAAAGGGACAACCCGGAAAGCGCAGATGGAAATGCCGGCAACCTTTCCTCACCCAGGCTGGCCGGCGATTGCCAGCTGCGAACGTATCGGCTCGCGTTGGCCTGCACCGGAGAATATGCGAATTTCCATGGAGGCACCGTTGGTTCTGTGATGGCCGAGTATGTCGTTGCCATGACGCGCGTCAACGGCATCTACGAAAAAGACCTGACGGTAACGATGGAACTGATCCCGGATACGGACGAGCTGATTTATTTGAATGCCGCGACCGACCCCTATACCAACGGGAGTGGCGGGACCATGCTGGGCGAAAACCAGGCAAACTGCGATAACGTGATCGGCCCGGCCAATTATGACATTGGCCACGTTTTCAGCACCGGCGGCGGGGGCATTGCGTCCCTGGCCGTTCCCTGCACAAGCAACAAGGCGAGAGGCGTCACCGGATTGCCTTCCCCGGTCAACGACCCCTTTTACGTCGAGTATGTCGCGCACGAAATGGGGCACCAGTTTGGCGCCAATCACACGCAGAACAACTCCTGCGGCCGCAACAGCGCAACTGCCGTAGAACCCGGAAGCGCTTCCACCGTTATGGGGTATGCGGGAATCTGCGCTCCGAACGTGCAGAACAATGGCGATGATTATTTTCATGCGATCAGCATCCAGGAAATTACCAATAACATAGAAAACGGGAACAGCAGCGGGTGCCCTGTCGCCGCCAATACCGGAAATACAGCACCGACAGCCGCTGTAGCTGCTGCATTTTACAATTTACCGGTTTCTACCCCTTTTGCCCTGACCTGTATCGCCACGGACCCGGACGGCGATGCCTTGACCTACACCTGGGAACAAATGGACAATGAGGTGGCGACCATGCCGCCGGTGCCCACCAACACAGGAGGGCCGGCTTTCCGGTCCAATATCCCCTCGGAATCGCCAACCCGGTATTTTCCGAATCTGAATGCCATCAACAACAACACCACGCCTGCCTGGGAGGTGCTGCCTTCCGTCAGCCGGGATATGTCCTTTCGGTGTACCGTCCGCGATAATTTCCCTCTGGGTGGTTGCCGGGATGAAGTTGATGTCGACCTGAGTTTTCACGCATCCGCCGGGCCGTTTCTGGTGCTGAGCCCGAATACGAACCTAACCTGGGTGATTGCGGAGACGGAAACCGTATCCTGGGATGTGGCGAATACCGATGCTGCTCCGGTCAGTTGCTCAGACGTGGACATACTTCTGTCGACGGACGGCGGCCTGACTTATCCCGTCACCCTGGCCTCCGGCGTTCCCAATACGGGGAGTTTCGACATTACCGTTCCCAACGCCCCTACGAATTCCGCCAGGGTAAAAGTGGTTTGTTCGGACAATATCTTTTTCGATGTTTCGAATCAAAACTTCGCCATTGAACTGCCGCCAACGCCCACTTTCCTGATGCAGGTAACGCCATTTTCCCAATCCATCTGCAATTCTGAAGAGCTGGTTTACACCATTGACCTGACGTCTATTTTAGGATTTGACGAAGCAGTTGCTTTGTCCGTTACCGGATTGCCGGACGGCGCGACAGCTGCCTTTGACAACAACCCGGTGACGCCCACCGGAACGGTGCAGCTGACGATCGGCAACTTGTCCGATGTGCCTTCAGGAACCTATTCCTTAACCATCAATGCGGCATCCAACTCCCTGAATGCAACTTCCGGCATTGAAATGGTGCTTACGGGCGCCATTCCGGAAATCACTGCTTTAAATGCGCCCGTCGACGGCGCCACAGGGGTTGAGTTGTCGGCAACCCTGGAATGGGAAGCCCAGGCCCCGGCAAGCAGTTATTTTATTGAGATCGCCACCAGCCCTGTTTTTGGCAACACCGTGATCGAATCTTTCACCGAATCCGGAAACGCTTACAGCCCACAGAATTTAGAGGAACGCACGATCTACTACTGGAGAGTAAAGGGCATCAATATTTGCGGAGAGGGCGATTTTTCAACTGTATTTGCTTTTCAGACCACCCAGTCCGCTTGTACCACCTACGAAAGCTCTGATGTTCCCGTGCCTATTTCTACCGGTGGCGGAAACCTGGTCACATCAATTATCAATGTCGGTGACGAGTTTGTGCTCGAAAAGGTGAAAGCGAGTTTGTTCATCCAGCACACCTGGGTAGGAGATTTGATCGCCCGCTTGTCGGCGCCTTCCGGCACCACGGTCGAACTGTTCAACCGGCCCGGCGTCCCGGGCAGCAACTTTGGCTGTGGCGAAAACAATATTTCCGCCACTTTTGATGACGAGGCGCCCAATTCCGCTTCCGACTTTGAAAACACCTGCGGGCCGGGCACGCCGGCGATCTCGGGCGACTTTCAGCCTGCCGGCGCCTTAGCTGGCCTGAACGGGGGAAACAGCGCCGGCACCTGGACGCTGACGGTTACAGATAATGTCGTTGATGATGGGGGCGCCATCGCCTCCTGGAGCTTGGAGTTGTGCAGTGCGGTGGTTTTGCCGGAAGCTCCCGCCCTTTTGGCCAATACGATCCTGACCCTCCCGCAAGGATCAGCAGAGGTTGTCACCAACGCTTACCTGGAAGCGAACAGCCCCGCCAACACCGCCGATCAGATCGTTTATACCATCACTTCCGTCCCGGCAAACGGAACGCTCTATCTGGAAATCCTGGGCACCTTTGCTGCTCTGAGTACCGGCGGGCAATTCACACAAGCTGACATTAACAACAATCTGCTTTCCTATACCCACGATGGCAGCAGCACCACTTCCGATTCTTTTGATTTCGATGTCGTAAACAACGAAAACGGCTGGCTGCATGGCAGCACCTTCCAGATCAATATCCTGGAAAACATCCTTTCTGCCACGGCAGGACTGGATATTGACATTGACTGTTTTGGCGCGAACAACGGACAAGCTTCCGTAACCGTTATTGATGGCTATCCGCCCTTTGAATACAGCCTCGACGGGATTAATTACCAACCTGAAAATATCTTCAGCGGACTGGCGCCGGGTTCCTATACTTTTACCGTGAGAGACGTCTATGGTTTTACCATCCTGACCAACGAAGTTGTCATTGCCAACCCGGATGAACTGGCCGTCAGCGCCGCTGTCGCCGGTGACGAAATTACAGTAACTGCCGGCGGGGGAACCGGCAGCCTGATGTACAGCATCGACGGGGTGAATTACCAAAGCAGCAACGTTTTCAGCGGCCTGGCCAACGGCGTTTATCCCATATACGTGACCGACGAAAACGGGTGTGTGGCGGAAACAGAAGCGACGGTACGCGTCAACACGCTGGCCGTAACCGCTGCATTGACGATTGATTTAGCCTGTTATAATGGCATGGACGCTGCCATCGAGGTGAGCGTCGGCGGCGGAACGCCCGATTTCACGTACAGCCTGAACGGCGGGCCCTTCCAAAGCAGCCCGGTTTTCGATGGCCTGGGCGCCGGCAGTTATGTCATTACCGTCATGGACAGCGACGGGTTCACCGCCGAAACCGGGGAGATAACCATCAGCAACCCGCCGGAGCTGACGATTTCTGCCGCTGTTGACCAAAACGACATTACGGTAAACGCCGCCGGGGGAACCGGCAGCCTGATGTACAGCATCGACGGGGCGAATTACCAGAGCGGCAATGTCTTCGCCGGCCTGGACAATGGCTTTTACACGGTTTACGCGACCGACGAAAACGGGTGTGTGGCGGAAACGGAAGCTGTCGTAGCCGTCAACACACTGATCGCAATGGCTACATTGGTCAATGAATTAGCCTGTTATAATGACACGGACGCTGTCATCGAGGCGAGCGTCGGCGGCGGAACGCCCGGTTTCACATACAGCCTGAACGGCGGGCCCTTCCAAAGCAGCCCGGTGTTCGGCGGCCTGGGCGCCGGCAGTTATGTCATCACCGTGATGGACAGCGACGGCTTCACCGCCGAAACCGGGGAGATAACCATCAGCAACCCGCCGGAATTGACGGCCTCGGCTACTGTTGACCAAAACGATATTACCGTAAACGCTGACGGGGGCACCGGCAGCCTGGTGTACAGCGTCGACGGGCTCAATTTCCAGAGCAGCGCTGTTTTTACCGGCCTGGCCAACGGCGTTTACACCGTGTACGTGATAGACGAAAACGGGTGTGTAGCGGAAACGGAAGCTACGATATTCATCAATACCCTGGTGGTAACGGCTACCTTGGCGAATGGCCTGGCCTGCCATAATGATACAAACGCGGCCATCGAGGTGAGCGTCGGCGGCGGGACGCCCGGTTTCACCTATAGCCTGAACGGCGGGCCCTTCCAAAGCAGCCCGGTATTCAATGGCCTGGGCGCCGGCAGCTACATCATTACCGTGATGGACAGCGATGGGTTCACGGCCGATACCGGGGAAATAACCATCAGCAATCCTCCGGAATTGACGGTCTCGGCCGATGTTGCCCAGGACAATATTATTATTAGTGCTAACGGTGGTACCGGTGAATTGGCCTATAGCATCAATGGGGTTAGTTACCAAAGCAGCAATGTTTTCACCAACCTGTCCAATGGCGTTTACACCGTGCACGTGCGGGACGAAAACGGCTGCGTGGCGAAAACGGAAGCGACGGTACTCGTCAACACTTTGGTGGTAACGGCAACACTGACGAATGATCTGAATTGTAATGATGATACGGATGCCTCCATCGAGGTGAGCGTCGGAGGCGGAACGCCGGATTTCATGTACAGCCTGAACGGCGGCCCCTTCCAGAGCAGCCCGGTTTTCGATGGCCTGGGTGCCGGCAGTTATGTCATTACTGTAATGGACAGCGATGGGTTTACGGCCGATGCCGAAGAGATTATAATCGAAAACCCGGAAGCGATCACAGGGTTTTCGGCAGTAATTGGTTATGATATTACTGTGACTGCGGGCGGAGGCACCGGGAATTTACAGTACAGCTTAAATGGCGGGCCGTTCCAGAGCGGCAACGTGTTTGCCGGAAATCCAAATGGGGTTTATACCATTACCGTTATGGATGAAAATGGTTGCCGGATCGAAATCAGCGCGACGGTTGATGTAGAGGCGCTGAGCATCGCCACAACCCACCAGGGCCTGTCGTGCCACGATGCGGACGACGGCCTCATCACCGTTGACGTTACGGGCGGGGTCCCGCCTTATCAATACAGCATCGACGGGATTAACTTCCAGGATGAGATGAGTTTTTCCGGCCTGAGCGGAGAGGATTACGTCGTAACGGCCATAGATGCCGGCGGCTTTGCCGTTACTTCCGGCACCATATCCATTTCCAATCCTGACCCCCTGGTGCTGGAAGCCATTGATGACGAAAATGACGTGACGCTCAACGCCGGGGGCGGAACGGCACCCTACCTGTACAGTATAGACGGCATGGACTACAGCGCTGAAAATACGTTCCTGAACCTGGAAAATGGCGTGTACACTTTTTATGTGCAGGATGCCAACGGATGCGAAACAACCGACACGGTTGCCATCAACATTTTGGGAGTTGGCGGTTTGGATTTTGATCTTGCCCTGAATGTGCATCCCAACCCGGGCAACGGCGATTTCAACGTTTCCATACAACAGAAAACGGCCTCGGAGCTGAGTTTTAAAGTTTTTGACGTCACCGGGAAGCTAATCTATGCGGAGGTGCATCAAGCTGCGGGCCCGGCATTTTCAAAAACACTTCATTTAATGCATTTGCCGGGCGGGATGTATCATCTTGTCGTCAGCAATGAGCAGCAGGCCGGCGTAAAAAAACTGGTCGTGTTGAAATAGCCGGCTGAATCGGGCTTGTAGCCCCTTTTCGACAGGTAGCCCCCAACTCCGGTTATCCGGCAACTATTTACCACCCGGCCGAAAATGCCAGATTTTGCCCCGCCCCTGAAGGGTGATCAGGCATTTTCGGCCTTTGCTCCCTTCAGGGTTGGGGCAAACAAAGGGTGAAAATGCCGGGTAGAGATAGACCTAAATAGTCACGTTATCCGGGTGTTTGGCATTCGAAAGTTGGGGGCTGCTGTTCGAACCTGGGTTAGCGTTTATTACAGGCCACTTTTCCGCCCGGTGAGGACGTAATTTTGGACTTCGCAGCCTGATCCGGATTGAACAGTTGCAAAAAAGCTGTACTTTAGAGTGAGAGGAGCGGCAACCTCCGCTGTTGCTGATGCCGTTCCTTTTGATTTGAACCAACAGAAACAACCCTGGTTTATGGAAGGCTGGCAAGAAATACTGCTATACATCGCGGGGGGCTACGCGCTGATCTGCCTCATCTTCTACTTTTTACAACATTACTTCTTCTTCCGGCCGGAGATCCTGCCCCGTTCTTTCGAATACCGCTACCCGTTTCCCTTTGACGAGGTGGACTTCGAAATGGAGGACGGCGGCTACATCAACGGCCTGCACTTCAGGGTGCCCAATGCCAAGGGCGTGGTCTTCTACCTCAAGGGCAACTCCCGCAGCATCAAAGGCTGGGGCAAGTTTGCCAGGGATTTCGTCAGCAAGGGCTACGACTTCTTCATGATCGACTACCGCGGCTTCGGCAAGAGCTCCGGCAAGCGAACGGAGGCCACCCTCTTCAACGATGCCCAGACCGTCTACAAATGGCTGAGCACCCAGTACCCGGAAGAGCAGATCGTCATCTACGGGCGGTCCCTCGGCAGCGGCATCGCCGCCCGCATCGCCTCCTGGAACAAACCCCGGATGCTCATCCTCGACTCGCCTTACTACAGCTTCCTCTACCAGGTTCGGCGATATGGCTTCTGGCTGCCTCTGAAGTGGATCCTGCGCTACCAGATCCGCACCGACTTCTTCATCAAAAAGGTGGAATGCCCGGCTTTTGTCATCCACGGCACCAAAGACCGCCTCATCTCCTTCCGCCAGGGCCGCATGCTGGCCGAGGCGGCACCCTTCGGCGAGCTCATCCCCGTCGAAGGCGGCGGCCACAACAACCTGCCCGACTTCCCGGAATACCACGACATACTCTGGGACATCCTGCACGACGAAGCGCTGTACCGGCGGCTGCGGGGAGAGTTGCAGGAAGTGGCGTAAAGGCATGGGAATACGCCCGCCGTTACCTGCTCCTCATCGAAAAAGTAAGCACAGGAGGAAAAAAATACCGAACTTAAGTATTTTATTCATCCAAAAAACCATCCGACATGGGATACATGGGATCTGGCCTGCAGCGATGGATCTACACCCAGCGGCCCCGCAAGTTTTTCGGCAAAGACCGCACCAACCCCGGCAACAGCTTCGATATCGGCACAGACAGTGGCACCAAGGTCGCCGGGCGGGCGGGCAATCC
This sequence comes from Phaeodactylibacter sp., assembly GCA_024102975.1. Lineage (GTDB taxonomy): Bacteria > Bacteroidota > Bacteroidia > Chitinophagales > Saprospiraceae > JACJXW01. The sequence continues at coordinate 7,711 of JAGFJD010000511.1, forward strand.
CAGGGACGCCCGAAAGCGCGTCCGGGAATACTTCCAACAGTCCCGCCGGGCCCGCTACATCAGCCTGATGGCATTACTGGGCATCGCCATGATGCTGGGCGGGCTGGCGTATGACGTCTACCATGCCCCCGTTGCCCCGGCGTACAGCCGGGATGCGCACCTGGAAACCCGCCACCGGGAAGCTGTCCGCCAACAGAATGCCGAACAGCGGCAAAATGCCTACCTCGTGTTGCTGAAATCCGGCGATGAATACTTCCAAAAACGGCAGTTCGAATGGGCCATCGAAGAATACTCCGAAGCCCTGGATATTTTCCCCGGCACCACCGAGCCCGTTACCCGAATCGCCAATGCCTATAAATACCTGTGTGAATACTACGGCCAGAGCTGCGACCAGGCGGAGGTGTACAGGATGTGGGCGGGGAGGTGAGGAAGGTTGGGCGCAATAGCGATTTGTCCCTGAAAGCCTGTTTTCCTCCTCCAATCACCGGAATAATTCATCAAATCCGAAACCCTGTCTCCATGAGAAAAAACATTTTACCCATCCTCGTCATTTGTTCCCTGTCCCTGTTTTCCACTGCCGTTGCCGCTCAGAGCTGCGACAGCGCACTTGCTCAGCGCGACCTGGCCACCAACAACGTCCGCGCCCGCCTGCTCACCGGCGGCGATTTATGGTGGGACGGCAACGAAGGCCGCTACATCGTGCCCAAAACCCCCATCGGCACCCCGGAAGTGGCTGCCCTCTTCGCCGGATCCCTGTGGCTTGGCGGAGTGGACCAGGCCGGCAACCTGAAGGTGGCAGCCCAAACCTACGGCCGGGCTACTGGCAGGGCCGACTACTGGCCGGGGCCGCTCGACCCCGCCCTGGGCAATACCAACGAGAACAACTGCAACAACTGGGACCGCTTTTTCAATGTACGACGGGATGACATTGATGGCCATATTGCCGACTTCGCCGACAACGGCCAGATTGACAACCCCATCCCGGCGAGCCTGCGCGGCTGGCCCGGGCGGGGCAACCCGCTGTTTATAGGCGTCAACGGCTTTTCCCTGCCGAATACCAATCAATTCCTGGCCCCCTTTTTTGACCGGGACGGCGACGGCATTTACGACCCCCGTCAGGGCGACTACCCGGACGTGAAGGGCGACGAGGCCAGCTGGTGGGTGTACAACGACAACGGCAACATTCATTCCCAGTCGAACGGCGCGCCCCTGAAAATGGAAATTCAGGCCACCGCCTTCGCTTACACCGGCGGGGTGGGCTACCTCAACAATACTACTTTT
>JAGFJD010000523.1 GCA_024102975.1 Phaeodactylibacter sp.
CCTCCTAATCCATAATGCGTACGCCCCGCACAGGAGAAAACGTTATTTTTGCAGAGTGTTGAATTGTTAGATTGCTGGATGGTTGTGGGCAAGCGCTTTTCCAGCATTTGAAATAAAAACCCTAACATTTGAAAGCTTCCCAAACATACAAAATCCCCGCCTACGCCCTGGCCTGCGCCCTGCTAACCACGCTGGCCGGCTGGCTCGCCGCCCACCGCCCGACGGTGTTGCAGATGGAGTATGCAGTGTACGACACCTTTCAAAAATACGCCACTGTGGATGTCCACCCCGATGAAAAGCCCGTCGGCGAACCCCTCCAGCCCCTGCTCGGGGAGTTGCTCTTCGTCAATCTGGACACCTCCTTTTTCAACCTGGAAACAGACCGGGTGCGGCGCGGCCGGCTGGCGCAGCTGCTCGACTCCCTGGGCAGGCGCCTGGAACCCAAGGCCATTTTCCTGGACTTCCTGTTTACCAGTGCCTCGCCTCTCCCGGAAGAAGACACCGCGCTCATCCGCAGCATCCGGGCGCTGGAAAATTGGCTGGTGCTGCCCTACGGCCTGCCGCCCCGGGAGTTGGGGATTTTGGAAACCGATACTTTTCCCAAAGAGCCGGCATTGAAATACATCCCCCGGTTTTATGGCTACCTGGATTACCGCGCTCCCATCAGCAAGGATGTCGTCTACCGTTACGTGCAGTTGGGCCGGGAGGAGGACGAACAGCTCTCCGCCGGGTATGCCCTCGTCAAGGCGCTGCGCAAAAAGAAAGAGCTGCCGCCAACGAAAAATATCCCCGAGGTGATAGAGATCAACTACGTCCTGAGAAACCAGCCGCCCAGGGGAAGGCGGGAAGCCATACGCTGGTATAACGGCAGCAGCATTCTGGATGGCACGGCTCAACTGCCAGAAGAAGAAAAAGTAGTGTTCATTGGCCTGTTCGACGACTATTCCAGCAAATACCAATTGCCGATCGACCTGTTCCGGACGCCGGTGGCCCAAGAGATGAACGGCGTGTACCTGGCCGTCAACAGCTACCTGAACGTGGCGGCGCAGTCTTACCTGCGCTACCCCTCCTGGCTGCTTGTGTTTATAACGAACCTGGCCCTGGCCGGGCTGGGAGCGGCATACTATGAAATAACGAGAAGCCGGCGCAAAAAAAGTTGGCTGGCTCTGGAAGTATTGCTCAGCATAGCTGTGTTCGGCGCCTTTTTCCTGATGCTTTACCAGCTTGGCCACATCAGGTTCCCCTTCGTGGCGACGACGGTGTTCTGGGCGATGAACCAGCACCTGTACCGGGCGTTTCAAAAATCGCAAATCAAAAATCACACCTCGTAAATTGCCAGGGGCCGCCCCGGCTTGCGGCCCTCGATTATGCCCCATACGAATACACAAATTTTACCCGGCTCGAAGAGACGGGGCACGAATACACAAATACATATTTATAAACTCCTTACTCTATGAAAACCCTATCCTCCTGCCTGCTGCTTGCTTCCCTTGCGCTAACCGCCGCCCATGCTCAAAACTATGAATACTGGGCTGAAACAACCCAACTGGACAGCTTCGAGGTGATCGAAAACGGAAAAAGCCGGATGATCCGACCGCACCGGGCGGACAAAACGCAGTTCCTGTTCAGTTGCGGGGATCCCGGGCGCGCCGGCATCCGCATGCACTGCGAGCCGTGCGAGGTGAAGCTTACCCTGAAGCTGTACGGCGCAGAAGAAGGCGGCTATACCGACTGGATAGAACTCGGGCATGGGCAAAAGATTTCCGTGCAGGAATGTTTCGAAAAGCATCCCGCGAAAACCGGCCTGCGCGCTGTGCTCGCTACCGGCGCCGAAATGCTCAGAGATTTCTGGAACAGCTTCGGCAACGGACGGTCGGCCCGCGACAGGGCGCCGGCCCTGAAAAGCGGCCGCCCCGAGCCGGGCGATCCCAAGCTGGAATTCCTCAAAACGGATTACCATTACTACCTGGCGCCGGAAAGCTTTTCCATCCGTTTCCGCAACCTGGACAATTACCCGGTGAAAAGCATCTACATCATCCGCCACGATGGGGAATTGTCATTCCACGCCGGCAACCGGGATATCCTGGGAGACATTTTCGACCTCCCCGGAACGGCTTCTCCGTCCATCGCTTCGGTGCTGAAGATCGTGCAGCGCAAAGAAACGGAGACCACGTTCGAACTGAACTGGGAGCAAGTCAAATCCCATCTTTTTCATAAATTCGAAGCGGGGGAAGTGTTCCAGCTCGGCGTCGAACTGGAAGGGGATACTTCCGATTACAATCCTTACTTATTCAATTTCCAGTTCTTTTCGCCGGAAGAAGTAAAAGAAATGGAACAATTTTTCAACCGTGCCTGAACCTCCGGTATTGCTGCTGGCTTTTGCCAATTATTACGAAAAGGAAACCAGCTACCTGCGCAACCTGCCGGAGGAGCGCAAACAGATTGTGGCTGCTTTGAGCCGGGCCAAAGAAGCGGGGTTGTGCGAACCGGCGGTTTTATATGAAGCCACAGCCGACGAAGTCATCGAGGCGTTTCGCAAATACAAGGGCCGGATAGCCTTATTCCATTTTGCCGGCCACGCCAACGCTTATTCTCTGCACCTGGAAGATCCTTTCCGGAAAAAGGATTCTCTATTCATGAATGGCTTTGCCGAATTCCTGGGGGCGCAACACAACCTGCAGGCCGTTTTCCTGAACGGATGCTCCACCGCCAACCAGAGCCGCATGCTGGTCCGGCAAAGCGTTCCGGCAGTGATCTCCACCCATTCCGACGTGTCGGATACGGTGGCGCAGCAGCTGGCCCGGCACTTTTACGAAGGGCTCGGTGCCGGCAGTTCCATTGGCGACGCCTTTGGCGAGGCTGTTGGTATTGTAAAAAGCCAGGCGGCGTTTCAGGACGGCAGGGCTCTCTGGCGGGGCATTGCTGCCAGAGGACTGCCCTGGAATATCGATTACGCTGCCGGAAAAAAGCAAGCAGCTGCGTCGTGGAACCTGCCGGAGATAGCCCGGCAACCGCTTTACTCCCTGCCCCCTCTTCGGGAAATGCCGCTTCCCGCCAATCCTTTTCCCGGGCTAAGGCCCTACACCGCCGCCGAACGGCCGGTATTTTGGGGCAGAGACTACGACATACGCCGGCTCTGCCGGGCAGCAACCGCTCCGTCAGCGCCCCAGGTTCTGATCCTTTATGGCGGCAGGGGCGTGGGCAAGACCTCCTTCCTGCAGGCGGGCCTGTTGCCTTATCTCGAACAGGAACATGCTGTTGCGCGATGGGAATGGACCAAGGATGGGAAAGCGCCGGCCATGCCGGAAAGCCGGGAAGGCCAGTATGCTTTTCTGGTGTTGGATGCGCCGCCCGCTGTGGCCCGGGAGGCTGTGGTGAAGCAACTTCAGCCTCTTTTGGCGGAACACCCCGAACGCAGGGCGCTGATCTGCCTGCCCACCGGCGAGGCAAACGATTGGGAGAAGGGCTTCGAACAGGAGAAGATAACATTCAGGGCCTATTACCTCCCTCCGTTGAGGCTGAGCGAGATTCAACAGGTGGCCGTCGGGGGATTCAAAAACCGGCTTGAAAAGGATTATGGGGCCACGGTAGATTCCGAGCTGCCTGAGCGCCTGGCCCATCTGCTGTCGAAAGACGGCGGTTCCTGCATCGCGCCCCTGCTGCAGCACAGCATGGAGCGGCTATGGGCAGAGGCCAGAAAAGAGAAGCGGGAACAACCGGCGCTGGCCTGGGCGGCCTTCCGGCAACTTATGCAGGATGGCTTGTGGATGGCATTCATCGAGCAGCAATTGGGAGATTTGTCGCCGGCACACTACGAATCCGGGCTCTGGCTCAACCTCCTGAGCGAATGCCTGCCGGAAACCGGCAACCCGAAACCGGCAACTGTTGCTTCGATAGCAGAAAAATATGGCACGGAACTCCCCGTTATGAATGGCCTTTTGCAACAATTGCTGGCCGCCCGGCTGCTTTGCAGCCCCGCGCCCGATACTTTTGTTCATGGCGAAACCGTCCGCCTGAGCCATCAGCTCCTGGAGCGCCCCCTGTTGCACCTGCTCAACCGGTCGCAGCGGCCGGGCCAGGAAATCCCGCGCCTTTTCCGGCACCACCTCAAACGAGGATCTTTCCTCAGCCAGGCGGAGCTGGACCAGGTGCGCAGCGGGCGCCACGCCGCCCCCAGCCCTGCCCCGGAAGAGCAACGGCTGATCGACGAGAGCAGCGGCCGGATACGGGCGGAAAACAGGCAGCGGCGGCGGAGGCGGGCCTGGAGTTCTGCTGCCGTCGTGCTCATCCTGCTCCTGGGCTACTTGTTCGCCGACCCTTATTTGCTGCTTTACAGCTTATTGTTGTACTTCGCTTATCAGGGGGCTCTTACTTTGAAAAGTAAAACTTAAGACTTGACAAGTTTCCAAAACTTGTCAAGTCTAAACGGTCTTCACCACAAGACAGTGACTCAAAATAAGGCTTCAAATTTCCACGTCTTCCTCCAGCGGCCAGCAGATATCGATTTCGATCACTTTGCTGATCCAGCCCGCAGAGGCCACATTGGGCCTGCTGCCGGCGCCGCGGCGGTCCTCCATAGGGCCTTCGTAGGGCAGGCCTTCCTGGTTGAGGCTGTCCGTTTGGAGGCGCTCGGTGGAGATGATGACCTTGATATACTCCCGGATCATGGAGATGGCCCATTCCCGGTAAATGTCGTCCATCCAAACCTGGATAGCATTGGTGGGGTAGTCAGAGCCGCGGTCTTCCAGCCATTGCTCTTCGCCGGGGGCCAGTTCGACGCAGGGCAGCAGTTCGTTGCTGATCCCGAAATTGTCTTCCAGGTACAGGACGCTTGCCCAAAGCTTCCGGTAGCTCGTATTTTTGATCTTGAGCCGGAAGGCAGGCAGGTACCACGTGCCCAAATATTCCCGGTATTCCAGGAGTTGCGGTTCCCGCCAGTCCATCACGTCGGCTACGGCATTGTAGGTGTAATTCCCGGGTTCTGTGATCTTTTCCATGTGAATGAGGTATTCCTCGTCCCGGATGGAACCAGGCTTTCCCGACAGTTCGAGCACCTGCCGCCATTTGGCCACGGCTTCCAGCTTTTTCAGGAAATCGAGGGCGGCCTCTTCTGAAAACGGGCCAACGCGCTGGAAAAGTGGACGCTTGCTGTAGAGCAGGGCCAGGGCCCACTTCCCTTCCTCTGCGTAGATGAGGTAATCCGGCCTGGGAGCGTCGTCTTCTATAGCGAAAAGCTCCGGCAGGTAAAGCCGGCAGGCGTCCATCAGCACTTTTCTTCCTTCCGGCGCTGCACCCGGAGCGAATGCCAGCGTTATCGCCGGCGCCGGCGCCTGCTCGAGGACGGCTTCGTACTTTTGCCTGGGGTTCATGGCCTCCATGCCTTTCACGCTGGAAAAGCTCGCCTGTACTGCCGTGACTTCTGCCAGCATGCCGCTGTCGGCCAGGCGGAAGGCAGGCCGGTGCTTATTAATGTCCCTGGAAACGCCATGAAGGGCCCCGGCGCTGGCCAGCCACCCCTGTTCATTATCATAGCTCACAAAAAAAGTGTTGTTGCGCTCCTTCTTCTCCTGGGAGAGGAACACCAAATCTTTATCCCGAACCTCGTCGGCGTCCAGCCGGGGCGTTTGTTTGCGGACCAACCCGCGCACGCGCAGCGTGGCCCGGTTCATCAAATCGGCATAGCTCAGCGGCTGGCCGGCCTGGCTGAGGGCTTCCAGCAGGCTGAACGAGAATACGCCCCGGCTTTGCCCGTAAGCCCGGACCTCCTTGGCCGTCTCGTTGGATTGGGCGGCGGACAGCAGCACGTGCCGGGCGCGCGGCGGCGTCAGGCGGCCGCCTTCATCCCGGCGGTAGTGTTCATAACCCAGCAGGTCCTCTGCCCGCAATTTATCTTCCCGTGCGCCTACCCTGCGCGCCATGACATCCAGTTCCATCTCGTCCCGCGTATTGGAGCCGGAGTGGCAACAATCCATGATGGCCACGAAATGAACCTCCTTTCCCTGCGAAGCTTTCCAGATCAGGTAGGACAGCTCCTTGTCTACCAGGTCTCTGCCGCCCGGAAGCCGGCTGTCGTAGCACACGATCGTCTCCAGGCACTGGTCGGACTCCAAATGAGAGAAAGCATCCGGCGCCGATACTTGCGAGCCGTGCCCGGCAAAGAACAGCAGGCAGGCGTCGCCGTCCTGCGCCCAGCTGAAATGATCAAAGCCCTTGATGATGTTCCCGCGCGTGGCCTCTTCGTTGGTCAGCGTCTTCAGGTGGAGACGGTACTGGCTGCCGAAGTGTTGCTTCAGGTACTCCATGAAGTCTGCGCGGTCGTTCTCGCATCCCTTCAGGCAGTGGGCCCGCACAGGGTAGTCGTTGATGGCGATCAGCAGGGCGAAGAGGTTTTTCATAGCTGAAAGTTTTTGTAAAATTATATCTTTAACCTTTTCATAAAATACCCATTTTTTGTGTATTTCGACTAATTATATTTGATGAGGGAATGGCCTGAGCTTAAAAGAACCATGATAAAGCAATGTCCCTCCATTCCCGCCTCCCTATAAATAAGTAATTCAAAAACATCTTTTTTGGGGAGTTTTCCCATACAATTTGGCCGCATCTTTGCCGGGAAGTTACCTCCCAAGGCGCGACTCCAACTTCCTGGCAGTTATTTTTCACTCACTGAACCTGGCGAACCCCGGGCATCTGCTGCGCAAAAAGGGATGGCGCCCGGCAGGCAAAAAAACAACATTGTATGTTGAGTTTTTTTTGTAATTTTATCCAAACAAAACCAACTTAGCCATGATACTATACAAACCGCAAGTACAGCTGACGAAAATCACTGACGTTTCTGAACCAGACGAGTATTACGTCCATGTAATCACCTTTACGGACTGGACCAACTACCGGGAAGATGGTTACGCGATAGGCGAACTGGATGAATACGGCACGCTGCCGGTAACGGTCCGGGCCTTTCAGGATGAAAACATCATCGATTTTAATTATCTGACGCCGGTGGTGCATACCATCAAACTGGGCGCGGTTTCTTTTCCTACAGGGGGAGGGCAGGTCGAAGTGACGTTTGACGATGGGACGCAGAGTTCTCATAATGGGAAAAAGGATATTACAAGAACTATCGATTCAACTGAAGATTCCAGGCCCCTCTGAATTTATGGCCTTATAAACTAATCAGCGCAATGATCTTGTTTAAACCACAAGTACAGCTCACCAGGGTAACTTATGCCTCTGGGAAGAGAAACATTGTAAGGACGGTTGACGCACTTGAAGATTCCAGGTGAGCATAAACCAGATATGGAACTGATGTTATATCGTTTCACTTAAATCCCACCACCCTATGTGCCCTACGCTCCCAAATATGGTTTTCTGGTTCTGCGAACCATCTGACGTGCGCTCTGTCAGTCATTTGGACTCCCATTTTAAGCGAAGCCGCTCTTCCCCGAAACAAAAGAAATGGTTTTTCCCCTTTTTGTTTTTTTTGTTTGCGCTGTGCAGCTTGCCTGCTTCCCATGGGCAAGGGATAGTTAATATTGACTCCCTAATACGGGAAATGGAGCAGAGTTACTCATCCACCCAAATAATTGACACGCTCAATGAATGGGCTTTTATAAAAAGAGAAGATGAAGATTTATCCGAAAAGTATGCCAATAAAGCTTTAAAATTATCCGGAAAGAATGGCTATGAAAAAGGCGAGGGCGACGCCTGTGTCCGTTTGGGTA
>JAGFJD010000538.1 GCA_024102975.1 Phaeodactylibacter sp.
GATTTTTTCTTTAGCCAAGGCGAGGGTTCCCGACCTTAGCAGCGCTAAGGGAGGCGGTTCCTCAACGCAGGATAAAGGAAAAAGCACTCCTAGAAAACCGACAGTTATTGATCGCACGTCGCTAAAGTCGCCTGCCAGCAAGCTTTATCACCTCCTATCGTTGTAACCTGTTTTTCCATTCGCTACCCGGGCCCGGACCCCGAAAGCGCTTCATCAAAATCCTCTACCTCCTTTAAGAACTTCCGAAACCGGCTTTTCCGCCCTGCTCTGATCAGCAGGCAGCAGGCTTCTGTTTCGGCCTGAAGCCTGCCGTCTGAATCCGCAGCCTGCCGGAATTGCCGGGTATCTTCTTCATTCCTTTGCTTTTCGAGAAAAGCAATTATATCCTCCATGGAATAATTGGTGCTCATGACATAAAACTGGTTTTATGTCTTGACTATAGAACGAAGTGGGTTTTCGTTACCAAAGAATTCCGGACAATGTTATTCCGGATATGCCGGCCATTGTAAAAAAGCGATACCCGGCGCTTGCCGGAGGCCGTTAAGAAACAGCCCTCGGATTCAGAATGCCGTTCAAGCCGGCCGGGGTTCAGATGTCCTGGCTTCTGTTGCCATTCCGCCAGTTCCGGAGGTAATCGGCCACGAGGCCGGCAACCTCGCCTTCCGGCCTCCCGTATTTGTCCGCGATTTTACAGAAGGGCCATCTTTTCACCAGATACAGGGCCAGATACTCCCGAACAGGGCTCTGGGCGCCATTTATCACATACCGCAGGAAAAAATTCTTTCTCCATTTATGGAGTATATCGCTTAGCCTTTTCCGGCAGGCGCCTTCGTTGATTCCCAGCATTTGCCCAATCTCTTTGTACTTCAGGCCTTCCACGAATCGCAGCCGCAGGATTTTCCTGGAAACCTCGTCCAACTCCGAAATGAGGTTTTCAAAGCATTCATCCGGATTTCCCTCCAGCCAGGGAGAAAGAACCGGCCACAGGTCAGAGATACTGTCAAGATAACCCGGCTCTTCTTCTTCCACTTTGGCCCGGTGCAATATTTTATCCAGTTCCTCCTCGCTTTCCAGAGGGGCGCCTTTCCGCATTTTTTTGTTCAGCGACAAAAACTTGTTCCTGGCAATGTGGCAGGCGTAGGTGAAAAGCGTGGCGCGCATGGGCAGCCTGACTTTTCCGGTTTCGATATTTCCTTTCATGGCCATCAGAGCTTCGCCGATGATTTTTTCGGGCGCTTCATTGAGGTGGCTATATCGTTTCTTAAGCGTTTTGCGGATCGGTTCCCGGTAATAGCCGACGATGCTGCGGAAGGTTTCGCCGCAGCCCCGGCGGATCAGGATCACCAGCACTTCTCCCGCCAGGTAAGGCCGATGGGGTAGCGCCGCGCTGGACACCAAGTGCCCGGCACGCTCCAGCTGTTTTTCGCCAAACTGTACGAGATAGGTAAAAATAGTGTTTTTCAGAGGGGTTTTGACCAGGCCTTCCCGGAGGCCCTGCACCACCAAAGCAAAAGATTCCCGGAACAATTCCCGGCTTTTTTCAGCGCCTATGCCATGCCGGTGTTCAAAATGCGCTGAAAAGGGCACCTTGTAATGGGCGAAGGCTGCCTGCCAAACCTCATCCGTACCTTTCAGGAGAGCGGCCAGGATGTTTTCGTCAATCAGATGTTTCATTCTCATACGCAAAAAAGGAATAGTTAAGAAATGAGTGTCAAGCGGAAGGCCAGGCCATCCCGGTTTGCTGCCGGGAACCGCTTTGATCAGAAAAATTTTGCGTTGCCATTATCCGAAGATGAAATGGGTGGCATCCGCCGGCACGGACGGCAGCCGGGCCGCATCGATACCGATGCCGGAGCAGCTGCATGGAAGCGCTCCCAATTTCGACAAGCTGCCCGGGGTAATGGATTGCTTATCGAAAACCGGCGCAGGAAGCCATTACAAACTTGTTTCCAAGGGGGGTTAGTTCTTGCTGTTATGTATAGGGGTAATGAGCGGGGGGAATATTACGGGAAGCGCAAAAAAAAGTAAATTTGAATATACACGTCCTTTCAGCAGGTTCAGGCTGGGCGGAATCTACGTCTGAGCAGCCAGTAGGAGAGGGCAGCGGCCGCCAGGATAGCCAACAGCCACAGGGAAGAGCAAGGCCGGGATAAAGGCGCCATATTGCCCATTGGGATAAAGGCCGCCCAGTAGTAGGGATGGGCCAGGTGGCCTGACTCCGGCTCCAGTTGCTTAAGATAATCGAGTTTGGCCTGCCGCAGCGCCTTGTCTTTCGGTTTTCCTTGATCCAGGTATTCGTAAAACCTGATCATCAGTTCTTTTGAGACATCTTCCCTGGCAGTCCACAGCGTAGGGATTACGGAAGCGCAGCCCGCATAAAAGAAGCCCCTTGCCAGGCTGATGATGCCTTCTCCTTTCTGAAGTTCTCCGGCCGCGCCCTGGCATGTAGTGAGGACGGCCATGTCCGCGTTCAGCTTAAGCCGGTACAGGTCTTTGGCGTATAAGAGGCCGCCCTCTTCCTCGCTTAACAGGATGAAGGACAGGTTGCCCAGCGAGTCGTTGGCCAGCGCGTGGGTGGCCAGATGCAAAATCCGGTAATGGGGAGCGTAATGCGAAAAGGAATCCGCTGCTATCTTTTTTCCGAAGAGCAATTTGCTGTTCGGGCCATACAGCGACTTGATGCCTTCCATAATATCCCTCCAATCCAGCGCCTCGAAAGCATAACCGGCAACCTTAAAGTTTTTTTCAAAGGAAGGCGCAACGCCGAGAAAAGCCATTTCCCCTTTTCCCTCCAAAGAAAAAGACTCCTTACCCAATGTTGCCGAATACAGGTAACTGATTTGATAGTTGTAAAGCAGGTAATCTTCGAACGTGCGCAGGGAAAAGCCGTCCGTTCCAGGCCAATGGGAAGGGAGCATGTCGAAAGAGACGTAGCCGAGTACGTCGTCCGGGACAATGATCAATTCGCCGGCCAGCAACTTCCTGTCCTCAAGGGGGGCGAACAGCTTTTGGTAAATCTGATAGCCGGGTTCGAGGTCGAGGCTTTGCTGCCGCAGGTTCAGGTTTAGCGCTTCCACCCAGTCGCGGAGCGGGAAATCCAGGCCGATCCGGACAAATCCGGGTGCCTTATTGCGGTTGGCGACAAAAACAAAAACAGCGCTGTCTCCGACGAAGTACTCCAAAAAGGTTTGGCGGCGGCCCAATTGTTTGGAAAATTCGCGGAGCGAAAGGGTTTGGTGATTAAATTTGAGATCAAAATAACTGGGATTGGCCTCGCGTATTTCTTTCAATTTTGAATCGTACAAGCGGCGGCTTTCCAGGAGTTTATTTGTCAATTCGGCTTTCCTGGCCGAATCTTCGCTGCCGGTTTGCCCCAGCAATGCCAGTTGTTTCTCATAGTAGTTTATCTTCAGGTTTAAATCCTGCTCGGATTTTGCAAGTCCTGGCGGCAATTCAAAATTGGCCCTGAGCCGGCGCACCGCGTCCAGCAGTATAATGCTCCTGCTTTTCTCCGAAAAGGTAAAAGCCTGCCCGGCATACTTCTGGCTGCCGCCGGAAGCATCGTAAAGCCTCCAGCACAGTTCAATGGCTTGCTCATAAAGAGGTTTGACCTTCTCGACCAGAGATTCCTTCGAAGCGTCCGGTTGAAACTCAAAGCGGATCATATCGATCAGGCTATCCATTTTTTCATACGTCCTTAAAGCCAGTTCCAGCTTTTCGCCCGGCAGGTACTGCGCTGCCTGAACCTTTGCTTTGGAAGCCAGCGTGATCAGCAAGCCCGTTTTGTCGACTATGTTTTCCCGGATCAATTCCGGGTTGTCTTCCGGCTTTCGGGGAGTGAAGGAAGGGACTATCTCCTGCATGGCTTGATTGTAACGTTTTATCCCTTCAGCGAGGTTTCCCTCCAGGCAAGCGATATCTCCGAGATTGTCGTAGACCAAATCCAGGCCATTTAGCGGTTTCGAAGATGCTTCGATCAACCTGAGGGCACTTTGCAGGTTTTGTTTTGCGAGCAGCAGATACTTCCCTTCCTTGCGCTCTTCCCACATTTTTTTATAAGTAACCCCAAGGTTGTTGTAGTCGAAAATTAACGCCTGCGTGAGAGAAAGGCTATCGTTTATGAAAACGGATTTCTGGTAAGCGGTTATGGCTTTCGGCCACTCCCCTCGCTTTTCATAGGCTATGCCCAGGTTGTGGTATATGCTGGCTTTCTGCTGGGCGATTTTTTCCCGCCTGCCTCTCTCAATAAGGTTTTCTGCCCTCCCGAGGTGGTTTATGGCCTGCTCCATCCGCCCCAGCCGGTTGGCCAGCATTCCCGCCCTGGCGGTTAACGCCCGGGCTTTTCGCTCGTAGTACTGTTTTTTTTCGTCCTCGGCTAAACCGGGAGGCAATGCAATGCCTTCGGACGCTTCGTAGTATTTTAATGCATTATCCAGGTCTCCAATGTCGCCATAGGCGCGGGCAGTAAGGAAGGTTATATCCTGGTGCAGCAGGAGCATATTGTCCCGGCCAGCATAATTATTGATGTAATCCAGCCCTTTCGGCAACCACTCCAGCGCCAGGTAAGGCTCTTCCATTTTCAGGTAACAATTGCCGATATTGTTGCAGCCCCGGATGATCTCCGGCATAAGAACCCCTCCCCGGCTGCCGGCTAGTTGCACTCTGATTTGAAACGCTTCCCTGTATTTTTCGATGGCGCCTGGATAATCTTTATCATTTGCCCTGGCCACTCCACTTTTATGGATGACGAAAGCGCACGATATTCCCGCGCAGCCGTACCTTTCAGCCGTGAGCTGTTCCAGTTTGGCCAGCTTCTCCCCGATATCCCCCCAGCTTAAAGACAGGTCATCGAACAGCGCGCCGATGTGTTTTTCCAGACGGGCCAGCCATTCCGCTTCCGGCGTCTCCGGGCCGGGTTTTGCGATAGGAGTCGATTGTCCGGCGGTTCCGGTATTCAGCAGGCAGAATAATACGACTGTTGAAATGAAAGGACGCATGAGGGTAATAGGTTTGAGAAAAGAACAGATTGAATAATACCGTTTTACGACGATTAAGGAAAACCGTTTATGCTGCTCTGCAGGTTGCCTTCATCAATCTTGCCTTTGGTGATTAAAGGTGCGTGAAGAGGTATTGCCTGGCTCCCAATGTAGTCAATAATTGTTTCGGCCGTGGCATTTCGGTCCTTCGCTCTCAGGGCACCGGCAAGGGCCGACAGGAAGGGGGCCGCATAGGAAGTGCCCTCGACGAATACTTCAGCCCCCTCGAAGTCTATGGAAGTAACATTTTCTCCCGGCGCGGCAAGCATGGCCGTTTTACAGCCATAGTTGGAGAAGGAGGCCAAATCCGTCTTTCCGGAATTCAGCGCGGCGACTGAAATGACATTGGGATATAGTTCTGCAAAAGCCGAAGGATAGGACCGGCAGCAATCGGTATTGATGGAGTCATTGCCGGCGGCTGCTACGATTATGATTTCCTCCCCCGCTGCCCTTTGAACCACCTGTTCGAATAAAGAGTCCTTTTTACTGCTGTAATATACCCAACTCGCATTGATGACATCCGCTCCGTTATCGATGGCGTAAAAACCGGCGCAGGCTGCGTCGAAGAGCGTGCCTTCTCCGCGGTCATTGAAAACCTTGAGGTCCATCAACTGCGGAGTATATAGATTTGGCCAGTTTCCCAAAATTACCTCATGCGTTTTTTGCAGGATACCCGCTACTTTTGTCCCGTGTATAAAAATGGGGGAAGCCCCAACTCCGACAGGGGCGTCCTCCACAAAATCATAACCGTAGATGTCATCTGCATACCGGTTGAGGGGCGTATTGTTATCCAGGCCATCCAACCTGGAAGGGCCGGCAGGCATATCGTACTCCGGGAAGTTGATCCACATTTCATTTGGAAACAGTTCCTTATTGATCCCACCATCAATCACGGCGATGGTCAATGTGTTTCCATCCGATTCCCGATCAGGAAACTTCTCCTGAAGTGTCAAAATGGCATTATCCGTAGTGTCCAGGAATATTTTCAGGTTCATAGCAAAGCGGGCGCCGTCGCCGCTTTGTTCTACTTCATCGCGAGCCTCCGCCGTGCGCTCCACCGGGTCTATGGTGTCACTTTCAGGCACCTGCATCAGGACCATCGGCGGGTTGCATGGACAAATCTTGAGGATTTCATCTCCCTTTTCAGTAAGCGTTCTTATTATCTGCCGGCCCAGGATGTCGGATTCAGGTTCGGATGACATGTTATTGGGGTCTGTGAAATACACAATATATTGCCCCGAATCCACGAGCGGGGCTTGCAGGGTTTTGCATTTTTCTACCAACTCTGCCTTCCCGCAATGCATTACATAATCCGTATTTAAGAACTGCAGGCAACAACAGGCGGCCAACCCTGTAATGGCCAGAAATCCCAGAAGGCTCACAGACAGCCAGAAAAGCCGGTTATCGTTTTTCATAATCTCAATTTGGTTAATGAAGTTACTTGTCCTGTATGTTGTGTAACCAGCCGGGCGGATATTACCGTTGTTTTATGAGATTATAACTTTTTTTCCTTTTTCAGGAAATCGGCGGAACAGAAAGGAGGATGATTGCTAACAAATGTGCTATTTTAGGCTCTACACGCAGTATCCCAACACCGACGGGGGCTGTTTCGCTGAATTTCTTCGCCTTGATCAGGAGAAAGGTAGTGGTCTTCATAAAGGTAGAAAATTAATGGAAATAAAAGAAACAACTCCGGACAAAGGCATATCTACCCATTAAAATACCCCTATGAATGAAGCAAAACACTTACGATGTGCCTGAAATTATCCGGGCTATCCGGCAAGGCGGGAAAGCGCGGGACCGGGCATTGAAACAATTATTCAGCGATAAATCCATCCGGGCTGTGGTGAAAAAAGTTCAGGAGGAAGGAGGCGGAGAGGCATTTGATTTCTTCCCCTTGTTCAAGGACTGCATTGTTTTCTTTGACCGCTATGTCCGATTGTTTCCCGGAGGCAGTATCGATGGTGTTCCGGAGTTCTTCGGGAAGCTTGCCAGATTTAAGTGGGGGATCATGTTGAAAGAAGATGAGGGCTACCGGAAAGGCGCCATACAGTTTGTCGCTGAAGATGAAAGCCTGCTTCGGCGCCTGACAGCCAAGGTTATGAACAACGGCGGCAGAGAGGAGGATGGCGAAAACTTTTACCAGCAGGGTTTTGTCAAGCTTCACGAGCAACTGAATAAAGGCAAGTACAATGGAGGAGCGATCCGGGGATACTTTTTCAGCACTTGTTACCATTTATGGTTGAACTCCCTGAAAAAGCATAAACCGGAACCCTATGAGCAGGTGCCCGAACCAGAACCGGATGAAAAAGACGACCCCTTTCGGCAGTTCGAAATCAAAGAGTTCAAAATGGAATTCTACAAAGCCTTCTTGAAATTAAACGAGCGTTGCCGCAATATCATCACGCTGAAGTTATTCATCCGGGAATCTTTCTCAATGGATGAGATTGCAAAAATGCTGGGATTCAAAGACGGGAAAGCGGTCGCTGGCGCTCTTTTTAAATGCAGGAAGAAATGGAAGGAATTACTCTGACAAATTGATAGCCCCAAATACAGTAAGATCATGGAAAAGGAAAATGAATATACCCGGAAAGTAGAAGCTTACCTGGGCGGCACAATGAACCCCGAAGAGAGAAAATCATTCAAAAAGAGCCTGGAAGAAAATGAAGAGCTGACCGATGTTTATCGGGAATACCAATTCATGCAAGGGGCTGTGGAATATCACCTGGAACAGGAACTGAGAGCAAAACTAAACCGCTGGGAAAAAGAAGAGAAGCGAGACAGGAAGCTGCGCCCTCTTTACGTTGCCCTGTCTGCAGCCGCAGGAGTCCTGATCCTGGTGACTGCTTTTTTCCTCTTTCGGAATAGCCAGCACCCCCCGGCTTTGTCGCCGACAGAAATCGCCTTGAATTTCTACCAGCCCCCCCCGCAGCCCGGCACTTCTTTAAGTGCTGAACCGGAAGCCTGGATGGCGGCAAAAAAAGCGTATCAGTCCGGTAATTTTGCCACAGTTGTCGAAGTCCTGGCACCTTTAACGGAGCGGGGCCCAGAGATGGATTATTACCTGGCCCACAGCTACTTTCAATTGGGAAACTTTAATGCAGCTGTCCCGCTGTTTAATGCTCTGGCAGGGGGGGGCAGCTCATTCCGGGGGGCTTCCAACTGGTATTACCTGCTGGCTCTTCTGGGAGCTGAGAGCGACCACGACCGGATAGAGCGGCAGCTTGGCCGGGTAATTCAAGGCAACGACCCGGATTTCCGTGAGAAGGCCAAACAGATCAGTCGGTACTGGGAAGCAGCAAAGGCAGAAGGCATCGCAGATTAAATCGGGCCCCTGGCCCAAAGCCATAGGTTTTACCTATAGGCAGATAGAAATTATCAATAAGAATTGTAGAATCTATCAATAGGAATTATCGTAACTTTGGTCCTCACCATAATCAAAATCTATTAGAATGGGAAATACGAGCAAAACGACAAACGGCAAAGTCTGGGATGTCAACGAATCCAGCAAATGCCCGTTTATGAGCGGTGCCCTGAAGTACACGGCCGGCAGTGGCCGGTCGAACCGGGACTGGTGGCCCAACCAGCTGAACCTGAACATCCTCCGCCAGCACGCCTCCCTGTCCGACCCGATGGGTGAGGATTTCAACTACGCCGAGGAGTTCAAGTCCCTCGACCTGGAGGCCGTCAAGCAGGATCTCTTCGACCTGATGACCGACTCGCAGGATTGGTGGCCGGCCGACTACGGGCACTACGGGCCCTTCTTCATCCGGATGGCCTGGCACAGCGCCGGCACCTACCGGATTGCCGACGGCCGGGGCGGCGCGGGTTCCGGCACCCAGCGCTTTGCGCCGCTCAACAGCTGGCCGGACAATGCGAACCTCGACAAGGCGCGCCTGCTGCTCTGGCCGGTCAAGCAGAAATACGGCCGGAAAATCTCCTGGGCCGACCTGATGATCCTCGCCGGCAACTGCGCCCTGGAGTCGATGGGCCTGAAGACCTTCGGTTTTGCCGGAGGGCGGGAGGACGTCTGGCAGCCGGAGGAAGACATCTACTGGGGGGCTGAAGGCGAGTGGCTGGGCGACAAGCGCTACACCGGCGACCGGGAACTGGAAAACCCCCTGGCTGCCGTCCAGATGGGCCTGATCTACGTGAACCCGGAAGGGCCGAACGGCAACCCCGACCCCATCGCGGCAGCCAAGGACATCCGCGAGACCTTCGGCCGCATGGCGATGAACGATTATGAAACGGTAGCGCTCATTGCCGGCGGGCACACTTTCGGCAAAACCCACGGCGCCGCCGACCCGAGCAAGTACGTAGGGGCAGAGCCGGCCGGCGCAAGCATCGAGGAGCAGGGCATGGGATGGAAAAACGCCTTCGGCAGCGGCAATGCAGAAAATACGATCACCAGCGGCCTCGAAGGGGCCTGGACCACGACGCCGACGAAGTGGAGCAACAATTACTTCGAAAACCTGTTCGGCTATGAATGGGAACTGACCAGGAGCCCCGCCGGTGCCTATCAGTGGAAACCCAAGGGCGATGCCGGCGCCGGCCTGGTGCCGGATGCGCACGACCCCGAAAAGCGCCACCAGCCATTTATGCTGACCACGGACCTCTCCCTGCGGATGGACCCCGCTTACGAAAAAATCTCCAGGCACTTCTACGAGAATCCGGACGAACTGGCCGACGCCTTCGCCCGGGCGTGGTTCAAACTGACGCACCGCGACATGGGGCCCCGCGCCCGCTACCTCGGCCCGGAAGTGCCCGAAGAAGAACTGATCTGGCAGGATCCCATACCGGCCGTTACCCACCAGCTGATTGACAGCAAAGACATTGCCGCCCTGAAGAGCAAAATCCTCGGATCGGGCCTGACGGTATCCCAACTGGTATCCACCGCCTGGGCATCCGCTTCAACCTTCCGCGGATCCGACAAGCGCGGCGGCGCCAACGGCGCGCGCATCCGCCTTTCTCCCCAGAAATACTGGGAAGTCAACAACCCGGCCCAACTGGCGAAAGTGCTGGAGACGCTGGAAGGCATTCAGGAGGAATTCAATAAGGCACAGTCCGGCGGCAAAAAGGTTTCTCTTGCCGACCTGATCGTGCTGGGCGGCTGCGCCGCCATCGAAAAAGCCGCTAAGGATGCCGGCCATGACGTGACGGTGCCCTTTACGCCGGGGCGCGCCGACGCGTCGCAGGAGCAAACCGACGTGGAGTCCTTCTCCGTCCTCGAACCGGTAGCCGACGGTTTCCGCAACTATAAGAAAGCCCAGTCTCAGTACACGGCATCGGCCGAAGAAATGCTGGTCGACCGGGCGCAACTGCTGACGCTGACCGCGCCCGAGATGACGGTGCTCGTCGGCGGCATGCGCGTCCTGAACACCAACTTCGACCAGTCGCAGCACGGCGTCTTCACCAGGCGCCCGGGAACGCTCACCAACGACTTCTTCGTCAACCTGCTCGACCTGGGCACGGCCTGGAAGGCAGCTTCGGACGCCCAGGAGGTATTCGAAGGCCGGGACCGCGCCACCGGCGAACTCAGGTGGACGGGCACCCGTGCCGACCTCATCTTCGGCTCGAACTCGGAACTCCGGGCGCTCGCTGAAGTCTACGGATGTACTGACGCCCGGGAAAAGTTCGTGAAAGACTTTGTGGCAGCATGGAACAAAGTGATGAACCTGGACCGCTTCGACCTGCACTGAGAGAGGAACGGCCTTCACGGAAGGCGTGATTAACCCTTAACGGAAAACAGGCAGCTCGTCGCCGGGCTACCTGTTTTCTGTTTGAGCGACGGGCAATCAATAACTGTCAGGTTTTATAGGAGTGCTTTTTCCTTTATCCTGCGTTGAAGAACCCCTCCCTTAGCGCTGCTAAGGTCGGGAACCTTCGCCTTGGCTAAAGAAAAAATCACTTGCCTATCGAAACCCGACACTTATTAATCGCCCGTCGCTGAGCGTACGGCAGGCCGTCAGGGGCAGGCCGTCATTAAATGAGCGGCACACCATTCACTTTTTTTACTTGAGGACCAAATTTTTTTCTGTCCCCCGCCTTATTTTAAGCCAAAAATTACGGATATTGGCCCTCCAGGGTACTTGATGCAAGGCGTTTGTTTTCAACTCCTGGTATCGCTATCTGCATACATCCAATTGACAAAAGAAACAGGGCCTGACACTATTTATGAAATTCCTTATCGCTAACCCGGGCGTTACTGCGGGATTGCCCGGCAAAACACGCCAAGCCAAACTCCGTCCGCAAAACGTTCAAGATGCTTTGGGCTTCAAAACCGGCATTTTGATCCCGTCCGTTCTCATGCTTGCCTTTTTGCTGGCAAGCTGCGGCCAGGACAAACCCGGCCTGCCCGCCCGGGGCAATGACCCCTGGGCATTCCGGTCGGTGCTCGACGGCCGGCCCCGCATCCTCACCCTTGCCCTGGCCGACCGGTTCTGGGCGGCCTACAGCGCGCAGGACGGGGCCATCTACAAAGTATGGCGGGGCGATGTCAACTTCGACGGGGCGGTGTACACCACCGTCCATGGCCCGCAACCCAGCAGCCTGGGCGATGCTTTTTTTGTCAATGAGGCCGCCCCTGCCTGGACGGCCCGCCTCGGCGGGCAGCGCCACCAGCCCGCCGTCCGCTACCGCGGCCACCGGTTCCGGGAAGGGCAGGCTTATATCAATTATACGCTGCATCTGGAAAACGGGACCGCCGTACACATCAGCGAACGGCCGGAGTACCTCGAACGCGCCGACGGGAAGCAGCAGGGCTTCGAACGCACCTTTTTCGTGGAAGGCCTGCCGGCAGGGGCCGAGCTGTTCTTTGACTTTAACCTCAGCTCTCTGCCTTCTGCCCATACGGTGGAAACGGACGGGGAACTGGATATTTTAGAAACAACGCCGGCCCGCGGCAAGGGGCTGAATGCCGTCAACCTCAAAGGCCGCCTCAAACTGAACAACCCGGGGCCAACCCGCCTGGCTGCCTACTTCACAAAATACCCTATGGTCCATAACCCCAACCGGGTAGAGGGAGGCGAAGAGGAAGACGCCCTGCCGCGCGGCGCCCGCCTTATCGCCCGCAGCGATTGCAAAACCTGCCACAATACCTATCTCAGCACGATCGGCCCGGCCTACGCCGATGTCGCCAAACGCTACCCCAACACCCCCGACAACGTGGCCATGCTCGTGGCCAAGGTCCAAAACGGCGGCGCCGGCGTATGGGGCGAAGCGGCCATGACCCCTCATCCGGACCTCGACGAGATGGACGTGAGGGCCATGGTCGAATACATCATGGGCCTCGACGCCGAAGAAGAGGCCATGGAGGCCAGGCCCGCAGCCGGAAGCCTGGCAGGATTGGATTTTGCCGATGCTGCGCAGGGCGTCCGGCAGGAAGATTTGCTTCCCGGCCTGCTCCTGCGCATTTACCAATCCGGGCGGGAACTCAGCCGGCTGGCGGACCTGAACTTCAGCGGCCCGCCCCTCTACGAGGGCATCGTCGGCCAGGTTTATATCGAAAACAGCGAGTTTCAGGGCCTGGAAGCCAATTTCGGCATGCGGTACAACGGCTACATCGCCATTCCCAAAGACAACAATTACGTTTTTCGCCTGCGCAGCGACGACGGCTCCCGCCTGCTGGTCGGCGGGCAGGAGGTAGTCAACTACGACGGCCTGCACGGCGCCGACAAGATGGACGGCGAAGTCGCCCTCCGCAAAGGCCTGCACGCCTTCCAACTGGATTATTTTCAGGGCGGCGGCGGCAAATTCATCTCCCTGGAGTGGAGTTCCTACGACAATCCGGACTTTGCGCTGGTCCCCTCCAGCCAGTTCTTCCGCGCTCCGGCCGACCAGCCGGCACCGGATGCCCGCACCCCTCCCATGGTGCAGCGCGTCCGCATTCCCGGCGACCGCTATCCGGTAGCCGGTGTGCATCCCGGTTATACCCTTTCCCCGGCACGGCCCACCGGTTTCATGCCCAAAGTGGGCGGGATGGACTTCCTGTCCGACGGCCGATTGGTAGTCAGCACCTGGGACGCCGAAGGGGCCGTTTACATCGTCGACGGCGTACAAACGGGAGACCCCGCCCGGATGTCTTACAAAAAAATCGCCGGCGGCCTGGCCGAGCCCCTGGGGCTGAAGGTGGTGGAAGACACCATCTACGTGCTGCAGAAACAGGAACTCACCCGGCTCATTGACCACGACGGGGACGAGCTGATCGACGAATACTACACCGTTTCCAACGACTGGAAAGTTTCTGGCAATTTCCATGAGTTTGCCTTCGGGCTGGCCTACAAAGAGGGCTTCTTTTACGCCGCTCTGGCCATTGCCATCTTGCCGGGCGGCGCCAGCGCCAACCCCCAGATTCCGGACCGCGGCAAGGCCGTCCGCATCAGCCGCCGGGACGGCGCCCTGGAGTTCGTCGCCCAGGGGCTGCGCACCCCCAACGGCGTGGGCTTCGGCATAGACGATGAGCTGTTCATCGCCGACAACCAGGGCGACTGGCTGCCGTCCTGCAAGATCCTCCACGTCACCCCCGGCGACTTCTTCGGCTCCCGGGCAGTCGACTCCGCGCGGGTCGCCCGGCTGCCGGTGAAGCAGCCCGTCGTCTGGCTGCCGCAGGACGAGATCGGCAACTCGCCCACTACGCCGGCCGCCCTCATGGACGGCCCCTACCGGGGGCAGATGATCCACGGGGAAGTGACGCACGGCGGCGTCAAGCGGGTATTCGTGGAGAAGGTGAAAGGCGAATACCAGGGCTGCGTCTTCCGCTTTATCCAGGGGCTGGAAGCCGGCGTCAACCGCCTGGCATGGGGCCCCGACAGCGCGCTCTACATCGGCGGGATCGGCTCCACCGGCAACTGGCAACACACGGGCCGCAACTGGTACGGCCTGCAGCGCCTGAAGTACAACGGGCAGCCCGTGTTTGAGATGCTGGCCGTCCGCGCCAAATCCAACGGCCTGGAAATAGAGTTTACCGAGCCGCTGGAACCCGGCGCCGGCTGGGATCCGGCAGACTATACCGTGCAGCAATGGTGGTACCTGCCGACCAGCGCCTACGGCGGCCCCAAGAAAGACCTGCAAACCCTGGCAGTGCGGTCCGCCAACGTATCCGAAGATCGCCGCCGGGTATTCCTGGAACTGCCTGGAATGCAGGCCGGCCACGTCCTTTACCTGCGCCTGCCCGGCAACTGGATCAGCGCCGCCGGGCGCGAACTCTGGTCGACCGAAGCCTGGTACACGATGAACAATATCCCTGAAGGGCTGCCCGGCCTGGTTGCCGTTCCCCCGGCACCCCTTCCTCTCAATACCCTCTCCAGGGCCGAAAAAGCTGCCGGCTGGCGATTGCTCTTCGACGGCAAAACGACGGATGGCTGGCACTGCTGGAAAAAGAAAACCGCGGGCGCCAGCTGGATCATCGAAGACGGCGCCCTGAAGCTGAACGCCGTCCGCCAGCCGGATGGCAGCCTGCGGCCGGAAGACGGCGGCGACCTGCTCACGGATGAGGAATTCGACAATTACGAACTGCGGCTGGAGTGGAAGATCAGCCCCTGTGGCAACAGCGGGATAATGTTCAACGTCGTAGAAGCGGAGCAGTACGGCTATCCCTGGCAGACCGGCCCGGAGATGCAAATCCTGGACAACGTCTGCCACCCCGACGCCGCTTTTGAGACGCACCGCGCCGGCTGCCTGTTCGATATGGTTCCGGTAAAATACGAGACCGTAAAACCGGCGGGCGCCTGGAATCAGGTGCGCATCATCATCCGGGACGGAAAGAGCCAGTTCTGGCTCAACGGCCGCCGGGTGGTGGATTTTGACATGTTCGGCAACGACTGGCAGCGCATGATCCGGAACAGCAAGTTCAAAGATATGCCTGATTTTGGCAAGGCCCGCAAGGGGCGCATCTGCCTGCAGGACCACAACGACGCGGTGGTGTGGTTCCGGAATATTAAGATCAGGGAGTTTGAGTGATTTTGTATCTTTCGGGAAGGTTTAAATACACATATACACACAAAACCACCAAGATGGAACACATCAACCGAGACCGCCTCTTCATCGCCAGCTGTGTAGCGCTGACCGTTACATCCATGACCTTTGCCATCCGGGCAGGCATGCTGGAGCCTCTGGGCATACAATTCGGACTGAACAACCAGCAACTGGGCTGGATTGCCGGCACCGCATTCTGGGGGTTCCCGCTGGCCGTGATCATCGGGGGCATGCTGGTTGATGTTATCGGCATGGGGCGGCTGATGTGGCTGGCCTTTTTCTGCCACGTGGCCGGCATTCTGCTGACCATCTTTGCCGGCGGCTTCTGGACGCTGTACTTTTCCACCCTGCTCATCGGCATTGCCAACGGCACGGTGGAGGCGGCCTGCAACCCGCTGATCGCCACCATGTATCCGGAGAACAAGACCACGAAGCTCAACCACTTTCACATTTGGTTCCCGGGCGGGCTGGTCATCGGCGGCCTGGTCGTTTATTTTATGAACCAGATTGGCTGGAACTGGCAGGCACAGATGGCGACTATGCTGTTGCCGGCCCTGGCTTACGCCTACCTGTTCATCGGGCAGAAATTTCCGGTTACCGAGCGGGTGGCCGAAGGCGTCAGCACGACCGATATGTACCGCGCCATTTTTTCGCCTCTGTTCCTCTTTATGATCGTTTGCATGTTCGGCACGGCCATTACCGAGCTGGGGACGAACCAGTGGATCGCTGTACTGCTTGATAACGTTTCGGACAATGCCATCCTGCTGCTGGTCTTCATCAGCGGCATCATGGCTTTTGGCCGGTCGATGGCCGGGCCGGTGGTGCACCGCATGTCTCCTCCGGGCGTCCTGCTCATTTCCGCTATACTTGCCGGGCTGGGGCTCTTTGCCCTCAGTGCCGCCAGCGGGGCGGTGGCCAGCTTTGCCGCTGCCGGCCTGTTTGCTGTCGGGGTGACTTATTTCTGGCCTACCATGCTGGGGTTTGTCTCCGAATACCTTCCCCGTTCCGGCGCCGTCGGCCTGGCGGTCATGGGGGCTGCCGGCATGTTCGCTACTTCCCTCTTCCTGCCGGTCATCGGCGAAGTGTATGACGCCGCCCTGGTGGCTGCCTTACCAGAAGGAGCCGATGTCGCGGTTTATAAAGCGGCAGAGGCCGGGACAACAGAAGCTATGGCATACACCGATGCCCAGGTACAGGCCGGGCCGGCCATCCTGCGCCGCATGGCCATCATCCCCGTTTTCCTGACGCTGGCCTTTGGCGGCCTGTTCTTATACCGCCACAAACTGGAAGAACGGCGCCGCGAGGTGATGCGAAAGGCGACAGCGTAGGGGAGTTGTTGTGAAGCAGGTCCTTAGTGCCTCCTGGCTTGCCGGAGGCGTTGCAACCCTGCCGGGTTTTGCGCAAGTTCCCGTGTTGCTGAACCCGGCAGGCCGTGACTCCTCATCCAGTTAGTTTTGATGGCAACTTCCGGGAGAAAACCCAACAGGATTTGCGCCAACCAGCCAACCATATCACATTGGGCAATTCCCCCTCTGGCCCGTCAAGTTCACCCTCTCTACCCCCTGCCCCTAAACAGTTCTCTGTACAAAATACTATTGTTTTAATAAAATTCTTCTTATTATTACGGCTCGATATACACAAGCAACTATGAGAATATCTCAGAAACTGATCCTTTGGCCAATTGCTTACGCTATCGGCCGAAGATGAAATTTTAGCCAACCCTATGAATCGAAAAATCCGGATGGGAATGGCCGGCGGAGGCATTGGCGCCTTCATTGGCGCCGTTCACCGAATGGCAGCTGCGTTGGATGGAGAAATAGAGCTGGTTTGCGGCGCCTTCAGCAGCGACCCTCAGAAGTCCAAAGCTTCAGGCGAAGCCCTTTACCTCCCATCCGGCCGGGTTTATGGCAACTACGAGAAAATGATCCTCGCCGAAAAGCAACTGCCGGAAGGGGAAAGAATGGATTTCCTCTCCATTGTCACCCCCAACCACGTCCACTTCGGCCCCGCCAAAATGGCCCTGGAAAACGGCTTCCCCGTCGTTTGCGACAAACCCCTCTGCTTCGATATGAAAGAAGCCCTGGAGCTGGAAAAACTGGTAGAAAAAACCGGCCTGCCCTTCGCTCTGACCCACAACTACACCGGCTACCCCATGGTCAAACAGGCGCGCGCAATGGTGCAGCGCGGAGACTTTGGGGAAATCAGAAAAGTGGTGGTGGAATACCCCCAGGGCTGGCTGGCCACCAAACTCGAAGATACCGACCAGAAACAAGCCTCCTGGCGCACCGACCCGAAACGCTCGGGCATCGCTGGCGCCATGGGCGATATAGGCACGCACGCTGAAAACCTCGCCGAATACATTACCGGGCTCCGGATCACCGAATTGTGCGCCGACCTGAGCACCTTTGTGGACGGGCGACTGCTGGATGACGATGGCAACATCCTCCTCCGTTTTGACAACGGCGCCAAAGGCATCCTGCACGCCAGCCAGATTTCCGCCGGGGAAGAAAACGACCTCAATATCCGCGTCTACGGAGAAAAGGGCGGCCTGCAATGGCGGCAGATGGAACCCAACAGCCTGATCATCAAATGGCTCGACCAGCCAATGCAGGTGCTGCGCACCGGTGTGGGCGATCTTCATCCCGCAGCCCAGGCCCACGCCCGCATACCGGCGGGCCACCCCGAAGGATACCTCGAAGCCTTCGCCAATATATATCGCAATTTCGCCCACTGCCTGCGGGCCTGCCTGCAGGGCAAAACGCCGGACCCGCTCTACCAGGACTTTCCCACGGTCAGCGACGGCGTCCGGGGTATGCAGTTCATTCAAAAAGTGGTGGAATCTTCGAATAGCAGCCAAAAATGGGTGGCTTTTTGAAATGGGCCAACAGGTTCATCCCCCCCATAAACCCATAACCCCATGAACCCATAAACCAGTGAACCAGCAACTAACCAAAAACCTAATTATATGAAAAATATCTACGCTATTATCTCCTTTCTCCTTCTGGCAGCCTGGAACCTTTCCGCCCAGCCTACCTGTGACAACCCCGAACTCTTGCTGGAAGACGATATCGAAAACTATGCCTCCGGCGACGTGACCCTGCAATCTCCCAACTGGGAAGTATGGCCCGGCGGAGATGCTACCGGCGGCGTAGTGACCGACGAGCTGGCCAATTCCGGCACGAATGCCATCAAGATCGACGGTGCCGTCAGCACGACGGATGCGCTTTTCCTGCTGGGCGACCAGACCTCCGGCCATTATATCCTCCGCTGGGAAATGTACGTGCCCGACAGCACAAAGGCTTACTTCAGCCTGCTGCACGAATTTCCCACCGAAAGCTCCGTTTCCTGGGGCTTCGAGGCCTACCTGACCGGAGAAGGCGCCGGCCGCCTGGAGTTGTACGACGGCTCGGATGATGTGGCTTTCTCCTACCCAACCAACGACTGGTTCACCGTGCGCCTAATGCTCGACCTCGACAATGACGAGGCCCGCCTGCTCGTGGGCGAACGCACCGTCGACGCCTGGCAGTTCAGCACCGGCTCCACCCCACTCCTGCAGCTGAACTCCGTCGAGTTCTGGGTCGAAGATGAAACTTACCTTTTTTATATCGACGACCTGAACCTCTCCGAAATCCCGGCAGCGGAAGAAGGACAATACTGCTATACTGCCGTCGAAATTACTACGCCCGACTTCTATCAGGTGCCCGAGCTAAGCTGCTTCGGCGCAGGTTACGACCTGACCAGCGGTGCCGGTGCCTTCGCCGGATACTGGTTCTCCTACACCCCGCCGGAAGACGGCATCCTCAGCATCGCTTCCTGCGGCGGCCAGGTGGACACCCGCGGCTGGATCTTCTCCGGCGAGTGCCACGACCTGAAAACCGTGGGCGTCAATGACGACCGTTGCGATACGGGACTGGGCGACGATTACGCCTCCTACCGGGAAGCGGTCGTCACCGGCGGCACGACTTACTATATTATGTGGGACGACGTCTGGGAGTCCGACGCTACCGCCTTTGAACTGGCCTTCCAGCCCGGCGCCGAACCCGAACCCGGCAAATTCTGCCAGTCGGCAACCACCATTACCCCGGGGTCTTACGAAGTGCTGGAGATGACCGGAGAGGCCGCCGTAGGCGGGCCCAACATCAACAATACCGCCTCCTCCATCACCAGCTACGCACAGTCGGAATGGTTCGCCTTTACCCCGGAGACCGACGGCTTCATGACCATCTCTGCCTGCGAGCTTTCCGCCTCCGACACCCACGTCTTCGTCTACAGCGGCGATTGCTCCAGCTTTGAAGGGCTGACCCTGGAAGGACAGGACCGCAGCAGCTGCCCGCAGAACGACGGCTCCCTGCTCGACAGCCTGTTCGTCACCGCCGGCACGACCTACTACATCGAATGGATCGATCGCTGGACCGGCGGCGCCGAACTCTTCGGCTGGGACCTCATCTTCGAGGAGTTCACCAACGTGTCCGAAGCCGAGCTGGACGCCGGCCTGCAGGTATTCCCCAACCCCGCCGGCGAGCAGCTCAACGTCCGCTACGAATTCGGCGAAACCGTGGACGCTCTCCATGTTCAGCTGATGGACGCCCTGGGCCGCAGCCTGCGCCATGCCCGGCTCAACGCCGTTCAGGCGGGCACCCTGGAGATGAACCTGGCGAATATCCCCGCAGGCTTGTATATGCTGCGCGTATCGGCGGATGGGGCAGTGGTGGTGCGGCCGGTGGTGGTGCAGCGGTGATGGGGAGAGGGGGAGAGGAAGCAGAGTTGTCGGTCGCTAGCGAACACCGAACACCGAACACCGCCCATACGAAAACCCACTCAATTTGTTTCGCAAAAAAAAACTTTTAACGGCCATGCAGCTGACCAAACCCCCAAAATAAACCGCATGAAGTATTGGAATTGAACAATTTTCTTTAAATTTTCGCACATAAATTTTCATTAAACCTAAATGCGTTTAGTATGAAAAAAGACTACTTGTCTCGGTTGAATTTCAACCATTTCCTAACCAATTTATCGGCCACGCTCGTAGTGATTTGCATGACTGCCTTTGCCGCCCAGGCGCAGGTGGACGCTACGGTAGTGGTTAATGCCCCGGCAAACGTGGCAGGCAGCTACGATGCGAAGCGGTCCGTTTTTGGCCCGGGCATCACCGACCCCGTCACCGGCCCGGTAGCGCTGGGGATTGATACTTCCGGCACCAATCCATTCGGCTGTGGCGGCGTTACCGTCGACCTCACCGGTTCTATTGCCCTGATCGACAGAGGGGTCTGCGGGTTCGTTGAAAAGGTCGTCAGCGCCCAGGCTGCCGGCGCCATAGGCGTCGTTGTCTGTAACAACCGTACCGACGTCCCTACTCAGGCAATCCCTATGGGCGGCGATGACATGGGTGCCGTGACTATCCCTGCCGTCATGCTTCCCTATGGCGCCTGCCAGGAGTTCCGCGCAGAGGTAGGCAACGGCCTGAACATTACTATCTCTCCGGATGGCCGGCCGGCGGAGCCGGGAGAAACCTGTGACGCCGCCATCGAAGTCGGCCCCGGCGTTCATACCGTGGACGCGATCGACTCCGGCTTCGGCGGAGCGTTTGCCAATTCCGGCAACGGTGCCTGGTATGCTTATACGCCGACTTCCAACACGCTGGTAACAATTACCTCCTGCAACCTTACTACAGTGGACACCCGGTTGATCATCATGTTCGGCGAATGCGAAACGGCGCCGTCGGCCGGTTTCCTGAACTTCAACGATGATTGCGGAGACACCAACTTCGCTTCCGAGGTTACCTTCCTGGCCGAAGCCGGTGTCCGCTACCTCATCCTCTGGGACGACCGCTGGAGCAACGAAGGCTTCGACTTCGAGATCGTCGAGAGCGCGCTGCCCACCGTCAACGTCACCTTCACCGTGCTGATGAATAATGAGACGGTTAGCGGCGACGGCGTGAAGATGGTGTGGGCGTTCTCCGACGCTGCCGGCATTGACGATGTTAGTGTCGTTGACCTGGCTGACAACGGCGACGGCAGCTGGTCAGGCACCGTAGCGCTGACCTCCTTTGACACCATCGGCTACGCCTTTATGAACGGCGCGCTGGATCCGGCCAATATTGAAGTAGTATCCGATGACTGCGGCCTGCCCTCCGGCTTCGGCTTTAACATCCGCCCGCTGATCGTGGCTTCCGCCACCGACT
>JAGFJD010000548.1 GCA_024102975.1 Phaeodactylibacter sp.
AACCGCTGCATGTGATAAGCCACCAGCGTATGCAGGGTAGCCAGGGCCAGACCCCGTGCCTGTTCTGCTTTATATCCTTTATTCATGAAGTAATCTTCGAGGCGGACCTGTGCCTGGAAGTAGGCCACTTTGAAGGCGGTCGACAGATTCCGGTGCAGGGGATCCTGTACGGCCCAGGCGTCGATGCCGCGCAGGAGGTTGTCATTCCAGGCTTCGACGGCTTTGGCTTCCGAGCTGTTGAGGGCTGCCGGCGCCGCGTAGAGGCGGGAGCGCTCGCCGGCGGCCTGCGACAGGCGCTGCTGGTTGAGCGGCTCTTCGGTATTCAGGCCGGAGGCGATGGCCACCAGCAGTTTTACTTCGGGCCAGCTTTCGAACTGGCCGCAGTTCTGGGCGCTGAGGTTGCCGTTGGGCACCCGGGCGCAGGCCTGGCTGGCCAGGGCGGATTCCTGGGGGTGGCGCTCGGCCAGCCAGCAGGGAGCGGAGAGGCTGGTCCCGGAGCCGCAATGCAGGTAGTTGAGGTGCAGCACCAACTGGCCGAGGTCCTGGTACGCATAAGTGGCATTGGGGTCGAACGGGAGGTTGGTCACCATCCGGCCGGAAAAGGCGGCCCGGATAGCCGAGTTCATCAGCTGGTTCACATTGGCGCTCGGGCCGTAGTTGGCCAGGAGGACATAAGCCCGGTACGCCAGGGCCATAGGATCATTGGATTGTTCCAGGCGGCTGAAAGCGGCGGCGTCGGACAGCAGGCCGTTGACGGCTTGCTGGAGTTCGCTGGCCACGCCAGGGTTCCCCGAAGCATCCACCGATTCGGCCAGGGCCTGGTACCGGCGCAGGGTGCGGTCTTTTTGCAGCATAGCCTGGTAGGCGCTGGCCGTGCCGTTGCCGTAGTAGCCGTCGATCGTAGCCGTGTAGGCGTTTTCGGCCTTCAGCACCGTTTGCAGGCTCACTACGGAAGCCCGCTTGACATCCGCCCGGATATTAGGCAGGCTTGGCGCTGCCGAAGGTGCTGTCGCCGGCCCTGGTGTGTAGTTATAACTTGCGGCCGCCGGCGCCCCGTAGCTGTAATCGGTAACGGCGGCCTCCGGCGTCCGGGCGATCAGGACGTCGTAATCCTGAACCGGGGGTTCGGCAGGGGCAGTGGGGACACGCCCGCCGGATTGGTCGAAGGCGATGGGAATGAGGTCTTGTTTGACGCCCGTCTCGAATTCGGAGAGGGTATGCAGGTAGACGCTGTTGGTTGTTTTGGCAAAGGCGTCTTTATACCCCATCTTGCGGATTCTTTTCTGGTCCTCCTTGGCGGCATCCAGGCTGTTGTACGGGCCGGTGACGATCTTGATGAGGTTCCCGCTCAGGATGCCGAACAGCTCTCCCGCTTTCATGAACTCTTCCCACTCGATCTCCTTATCCGTACGGCGGGTTGCTATCTGAACGACGTTCACCGCCTGCCCGGCAGAGAGCAGCCGCTCCTGCACGAAGGCATTGATATAACCTTTTTCGCGGACTTTGGCCGCCGCCTTTTCCGCTTCCTCCCGGCTGGGATAACCTCCGACGTAAACCTCCCGCAGGTTATTGCCCATTTCCCGGGCATGAACAAAAGCGATGGGCTGCAGCGCTTTGAAGTCCGCCGGCCGGGCATCGATAAACGTTCCTACCTGAATGACATAGTAGGCCTGGCTTTGGGCAAGGCTGGCTGTAGCGAAAAGCGCCAGAAGCGCCAGAAGTGAGAATAATTGCTTCATGATTACATAGTGTTTTACAGTTCAAGCCGGCAGCCGGCAGGGAAAGCGGCGCCGCCTGTTTTGGTTTTCGGCAAACCCGGGGCAAAAAGCCTGAGAGCCTAACGTTATTTAGATTCCACAAATTTTATCCTGCGTTGATAATACTGGCGAGAAACGGAGAGCGCCCGCCTGGCCAGCGTGAATCCCAACACCAAATTTCACCAATTTTACGCTTTTTTTCACTTTTTTGTTTAAAAACGAGAACAGGAACGGCAAGATTTCTGCTCTCCGCCCGGTTTTTGCAGTGAACCAAGCCTTTTCTCGGGGGTTCTCAGGATTAAACACTTATTCCTTATGAGCGAGAAGAAAGACATTACTAAAGAATACTCCAACGGCGAGGTGACCATCGTCTGGAAACCCGGCCTTTGCATGCACTCCGAATTGTGTTTTCACGGCCTGCCCGAAGTATTCGACCCCAAAGCCCGGCCCTGGATCAACGCCGGAGGGGCGGACACCGGGCGCATCACCGGGCAGGTGAAAAAGTGCCCGTCGGGGGCGCTGTCCTATTATTTCAATGAAAATGCCTCCTCCGGCGAAAAGGAACCCGCCGATACGGCCAGGCACATCGTTGAGGCCCTTTCCAACGGCCCGCTCCTGGTCCACGGCGAAATCACCATCAAAACCGCCGACGGGAACACCGCCCTCAAGGAAGGCCGAACGGCCTTCTGCCGCTGCGGCGCCTCCGGCAATAAGCCTTTTTGCGATGGCTCGCACCGGAAGGTGGGGTTCAGGGGGTAGAAGATGGGTTCATGGTTTCATGGTTACATGGTTTCATGGGCTCACTGAAACCCATGCACCCATGCACCCATGAACCAGTGCACCCATGAACCCATGAACCAGTAAAACCATGAACCAGTGAACCAGTAAACCAGTGAAACCATGAAAAAAAGAACCGTAGCCAATATTTCCAAAAGCGAACATCTGGACATGGGCGGGACAAAGGTGAAACAACCGTTGCCCACCCTGAAGGTCGATCAGGTGGACCCCTTCCTGTTGCTCCATCATTTCGGGCCCACGGCCGTGGCGCCGGGCACCGACCCCCTGGGCGTGGGGCCGCACCCTCACCGCGGCTTCGAGCCGGTCACTTTCCTCTACAGCGGCGGCATCCGCCACAAGGACAGCCGAGGCAACGAAGGCATCCTCCGCAGCGGAGACGTGCAATGGATGACCGCCGGGCGCGGCATCATCCACAGCGAGCGGGCCTCCAGCGAATTCCTGGAGAAGGGCGGCACGATGGAAGGCATCCAATTATGGGTCAACCTGCCAAAAGAACACAAGATGGCCCAACCGGCGTATCAGGATATTAAAGCAGCTCAAATACCGGAGATTGTGGAAGATGATGGCAAAGTACGCCTGCGCCTGGTTGCCGGCGGCTATAAAGGCAAGCGGGGCCCGGCATACACTTTTACGCCCATCCTGGCCCTGCAGGCCGCCTTTGCCGCCGGAGGCTACGCCGAGCTGGAAATACCGGAACACTTCAACGCCCTGCTCTACATCCTGAGTGGAGAGGCCCAACTCAACGGCAACTTTTCCTACCAGGGGGAAACCATGCTTCATTTCAGGGATGATGGCGAAGGGATAACCCTGCGCGCCACTGCCGATACCCAGGCGCTGCTCCTGGCCGGCATGCCCATCGGCGAACCGGTCGCCCAGTGGGGGCCCTACGTGATGAACACCCAGACGGAGATCATGGAAGCCATGCGGGATTATCAGATGGGGAAGATGGGGGTGTATGTTGAGTAAGGCGGAAGTTTACCCGGCCGAGGTACGAGGACGGGGCGGAAGGCGGGACGCTTCCCACCCGTCTTCGCTATCGCTCTTCCGGGCAAGCTTCCCACTTCCTTAAGCTTCCCTTAACACCTGCCTCAAAACATATTCAGGGAAAAAGGCATTTTACTAAGGTAGGCCATGTAAACAGAGACACCTATGAAGAAGGTATTTATGGTAGAATTCGATTTGCCGGAGACGTTCACTGAGGAATTTCTGGCCCTCATACCGAGGCAGCGTTACGTAATCAACACCATGCTGGCCCAGGGTTCGATCAAATCTTATTCCCTGGCCATCGACCGGTCGAAGTTGTGGGCGGTGATGCTCGGCGATTCGGAGTTCGACGTGATGGAAAACATCGCGCAGATGCCGCTCAGCGGATATATGACCCCGAATATTTCAGAACTAATGTTTCACAACGCCGCCGATGCTGTCATGCAGTTTTCCCTGAATTAGCAACAATTCGCCAATCGCCATCATACAGACTAAAGACTCATCTATCAGGCCGCTCCTGCCGGGGCGGCCTTTTTTTTTGCATCCCGTTAAACCATAGCGGCCGGGATGCGTTAATGGTTGCATACGCAACCGTATTGATGAACAAAGCCCAATTTAACCCGCTCGATTCGCTGGTGTTCCTCACGAACCGGGTCGGCCGCCTGCTGGCCAACCGGATCCGCCTTCGTTCCAACATGGAGAGCCTGGGGCTGATGCCCCACCACATAGGCATCCTGGTGGAACTATGGGCTAAGGACGGCCTGCGCCAGCAGGACCTCGCCATGTCCGTCATAAAAGACAAAGCCACGATCGCCAGGGCCCTGGACCACCTGGAGGAACAGGATATCGCCGTGCGGGTTCCGGATCCTGCCGAT
Organism: Phaeodactylibacter sp.; assembly: GCA_024102975.1. GTDB lineage: Bacteria > Bacteroidota > Bacteroidia > Chitinophagales > Saprospiraceae > JACJXW01. The sequence goes on from JAGFJD010000548.1 coordinate 4,415, forward strand.
AAGCGCAATAAGCGCATTCACCTCACCCGCAAGGGCGCAGGCCTGCAGCAACAGATCCTGCCGCACGCCGAATCCGTGATGGCGGAAGTCCTGGAAGAGGTAAAACCCAAGGACCTGGAAACCTGCAAGAGGGTACTGGCGCACATTTATCACAAGCTAAGCCAATAACCGAATACGTCAACACTCTATAACAGATACCGAAAATGAATACATCCGTTCGCCGGTTTATCTTTTTCTTTGCCGGGCTGGCCATTCTCCTGGGCGCCTTTGCCGCCAGCCGGTTTCTAAGCCAGCAGAAAGACCCGCCGGCGCGAAAACCCGCCGTCGCCCAGGTCCGCCAGGTGGACACCATGCACGTCCGCAACGCCACCATTCCCACTACCCTGGAAATCCAGGGAGAGCTGGTTGCCTTTGACAAGATCGACCTTTTCGCCGAGGTGTCGGGCGCGCTCGAATCGAGCTCCCGGCCGTTCAAGGTCGGCAGCTATTTCCCCAAAGGATCCGTGCTCATCCGGATCGATGACGAGGAAGCCCGCCTGTCTCTCCTTTCTCAGAAGAGCAGCCTGCTCAACGCCATCACCCAGCTCATGCCCGACCTGAAGATCGACTATCCGGAAAGCTTCCGCCACTGGCGGGATTACCTGGGCGCCTTCAGCCCGGAGCAGCCCATCCAGCCCTTCCCCGAGCCGGCTAACGAGCAGGAAAAATACTTCATCGCTTCCCGCAACCTCTACAGCCAGTACTACAGCATCAAAAGCGCCGAGGAAAGGCTTGGCAAGTACACGCTCTACGCCCCCTTCAGCGGCGTGATCACTCAGGCGGGCATCAATCCCGGCGCCGTGGTGCGGGCCGGCCAGAAACTGGGCGAACTGATGAATACCGGAAACTATGAGCTGGCGGCTACCGTCGCGCTGCGAGACCTGAAATACATCCAACCCGGAAGCGCGGTCAGCCTCTGGTCCGAAGACATTCCCGGAAAATGGGCCGGCCGCATCAAACGGATCAACGACCAGGTGGATGCCGGCACCCAGACGGTAAAAGTTTTCGTCAGCCTGAGCGGCGAAGGGCTGCGGGAAAATATGTACATGCGGGGAGAAGTGCAGGCCAGCCATATCGACAAAGCCCTCAAAGTACCCCGCAACCTGCTGGTCGACCAGAAATCCCTGTACGTGGTGCAGGATTCCTTCCTGCAGCTGCAGGAGGTCCAGGTCGTGAAGATCACCGAAGAGGCAGCCATCGTCCGGGGCATAACCGACGGCACCCCTATCCTGAAAACCATGCCTCCCGGCGCCTTCGACGGCATGAAAGTGAAGCTGGCCGCCCGAAGGGAAGGCGATCCCGGCCCGGAGGGAGACGTGGAGGCGATCGGGAGTTTGGAGTAATGTGTTAATGTGTTAATGTGTTAATGTGTAGATGTATAGATGTGTAGATGTGTAGATGTGGCGAGTGCTGTACTTTTACACCTTTACACAAAAGCTCAACCTAGGCCATCTAATGAAACAATTCATCAACTACTTCATAAAGAACCCGGTGGCGGCCAACCTGATCATGTTCGGCATCCTGATCATGGGCATAGTAGGGTTCAGCAGTATGAAATCCACCTTTTTCCCGGAGGTGGAGAGCCGCATCATCCTGATACAGATCGCCTATCCCGGCGCCTCGCCGGAGGAGATCGAAGAGGGGATCGTCAAGAAGATCGAGGAGAACCTCAAGGGGGTGACGGGCGTGGAGCGGTACACCTCGGTATCCCGGGAGAACAGCGGGGCGGTGACGGTGGAAGTGTTCAAAGGTTATGATACGGACATCATCCTCCAGGACGTCAAGAACGCGGTGGACCAGATCAGTTCTTTCCCCGTGGGCATGGAGCCGCCGGTGGTGTTCAAGCAGGAAAACCTGGGCTTTGCCATCAGCTTTGCCATCAGCGGAGACGTTAACCTGCGGACCCTCAAGCGATACGGGCGGCAGGTAGAAGACGACCTGCTGGCCATGGACGGCATCTCCAAGGTCAGCCTCAGCGGCTTTCCGGAGGAAGAGATCGAGATTGCCTTTCGCGAGCGGGACCTGCGCGCCTACGGGCTCACCTTTGAGCAGGCCGCCCTGGCCGTCCGCAGGGCAAACATAGAACTGACCGGCGGCACCATCAAGGGCAGGGACGAAGAGCTGCTCGTCCGTGCCCGCAACAAGGAATACTATGCGGAAGGATTCCGGGATATCGTAGTCAAAACCAACGCCGACGGGAGCGTCGTCCGCCTCCATCAGGTGGCCGGGCTGGCCGACAAATGGGCGGACAACCCGAACCGCAGCTTCCTCAACGACAAGCCTTCGGTGGCCGTGACCGTACAGAACACCCTGGAGGAAGACATGCTTTCCATCACGGACAAAGTGATGGCCTATATCGACCGTTTCAACCAGGAGAACGAGGTGGTGCAGGCTACGGTCATCCGCGACGGGTCCGTCATCCTCCGCCAGCGCATGGAACTGCTGACGGAAAACGGCATCCTCGGTTTTGTCATCGTCGTTCTGCTGCTGGCCATGTTCCTGCACTTGCGGCTGGCCTTCTGGGTGGCCATCGCCATTCCCATCTCCTTTGCCGGCATGTTCATCCTGGCCAACGCCGTGGGCATTACCATCAACGTCATCTCCCTCTTCGGCATGATCCTGGTGATCGGGATCCTGGTGGACGACGGCATCGTCATCGGCGAGAATATTTACCAGCAGTATGAGGAGGGCGTTCCCCGCCTGAAAGCGGCCCTGGACGGCACCATGGAGGTGCTGCCCGCCGTTTTCGCCGCCATCGTCACGACCGTCATCGCCTTCTCTTCCTTCCTTTTTATCGACGGCCGGCTGGGCGATTTTTTCAGCGATATGGCGGTGGTGGTGATCTTCTCCCTCGTTTTTTCCCTGATCGAAGGCGCCGTCATACTGCCCACCCACGTGGCGCACAGCAAGGCCCTGAGCCCGGACCGCCGGCCCAACCGGGTGCAGGACGGCCTGGAGAAGGTGATGAACTGGATGCGCGGCAACCTCTACGGCCCGGTCCTGCGTTTCGCTATGCACCATAAATTCTTTACCATTGCCTTCATGGTGGGCATCCTGGCCATGACGATGGGTTCCATCCGCGGGGGCATCATCCAGACGACATTCTTCCCGGTTATCGAACGGGACGACATCCAGATCACCCTCCAGATGCCGGCCGGCACCCGCGAGCACATCACCCTGGACTGGATCGGCCACATCGAGCAGGCGGCCTGGGAGGCCAACGAGCAGCTCAGCGAACGCTTCTTCGGCGGGGAAAAGCAGGCCATTCAGCGCATCGAAAAAAAGCTCGGCCCTTCCACCTACGAAGCCAGCCTGAGCGTCAACCTCCTCGATGGAGAAAGCCGCGACAGCCTCCGGCTCCGCGACGTGATCAACGCCATCCGGGAGGAGGCCGGGCCGATACCGCTGGCGGAGGTGGTCTCCTACGGCGCCCAGTCGACCTTCGGGAAACCGATCTCCATCGCGCTGGTGGGCGAAGACTACCGGCAACTCAAAGCTGCCACCGAAGAGGTAAAGAAAGAGATGCAATCGCTGGCCGAGCTGGCGGATGTAGTGGACAACAACCAGGAGGGCCTGCGGGAGATCAACATTCAACTCAAGGAAAAGGGGCGCTACCTGGGGCTCAACCTGCAGGATATCGTCGGGCAGGTCCGCAGCGGCTTCTTCGGCAGCGAAGTGCAGCGCCTGCAACGCGGCCGCGACGAGGTGCGCGTATGGGTACGCTACGACGAAGCCGACCGCACCGACATTACCCAACTGCAGGACATGCGGGTCCGCTTCGCCGACGGCCGGGAATTCCCGCTCTCGGAGATCGCCACCTTGGATATCGGGCGAGGCGTCATCAACATCAACCACATCGACGGCAAGCGGGAGATCAAGATCGAGGCGGACGTCGCCAATGACGATGTCTCCGTCAGCGACCTGACCGGCAGCCTGCAGGAAGAGATCATCCCGGCCATACTATCTGATTACCCCGGCGTTTCGGCCTTATTCGAAGGACAGAACCGGGAGCAGCAAAAATCGGCAAAGTCGATACAACTTGTCGGAACGGTCGTCCTGGCCCTGATGTTTTTCGTCATCGCGCTGACCTTCCGGTCGGTCGGCCAAACGCTGACGGTCTTTCTGCTCATTCCCTTCGGCATCATCGGGGTGGGCTGGGGGCATTGGCTGATGGGGCTCCCGATCAGCCTGTTCTCCTTCCTGGGGATCATCGCCCTGATCGGCATCCTGGTCAACGACGCCCTGGTGCTGGTCACGACTTATAACAAGCTCATCGAATCGGGCAGGCCGCAGATGGACGCCATCTACGAGGCCGGGCTGTCCCGCTTCCGGCCCATTGTCCTCACTTCGGTGACCACCTTTGCCGGCCTGGCGCCCCTGCTGCTCGAAAAAAGCCTGCAGGCCCAGTTCCTGATCCCAATGGCCATCGCCGTTTCGTTCGGCCTGCTGGCCATCACGGTGGTCATCCTGGTGCTGCTGCCCGTTTTCCTGATCGTGGCCAACCGGTTCAAGGTGTACGCCTCTTATGCCTGGAACGGCGTCAAACCCGATTACGAGGCCGTGGAGTCCGCCCTGCGGCGGGAGACGGGATATGAATTCCTGTGGTATGTCCTCTTTGCCTTTATTGCGATCGCCGGGGCAGTGGCGGCGTGGGGGTAGGGGGCTTTTTGAAGTTGTGTAAATGTGTAAAAGTGTAAAAGTGTAAAAGTGTAAAAGTTCTGTGCGCTTACCATTTACACCTTTACAACATACACACTTACACACATACACACATACACCTTTACACGAAAAAATGCAACGCATAGCCATCGACATGGACGAAGTGATCGCCGACGTAATGCCCAGGTTCCTGGAACTTTACGAACAGAGGTTCGGCAAACGGCTGAAGCCGGAAGAATACTGGGGAAAGAAGGTCTACCAGATACCGGGGGCGGATTATATCCGCAAAGCGATTTACGAAAAGGGGTTTTTCAGAGGGCTGCCGGTGATGCCGGGCAGCCAGGAAGGCATCCGCGAACTGATGGAGCAATACGAGGTCTATATCGTGACGGCAGCCATGGAGTTCCGCAATTCCTTTGAAGACAAATACGACTGGCTCCGGGAGCATTTCCCGTTTATCCACTGGAGCAACATCGTTTTCTGCGGCGATAAAAGCATCGTGCAGGCGGATTACATGATCGACGACCACGCTTTCAACCTGGAACGGTTTTCCGGCAAGCCCCTGCTGTACACTTCTTCGCACAACGTCGGCGAAACGCGCTTCCGGCGCGTCGGCAACTGGCAAGAGGTGATGGCTTATTTCCGGGCGGAAAGGCGGTGATTCCGTTTTCGCAGTTCGCGAACCGCGAACCGCGCCCGTCCTCGTGCCTCGGCCGGGCCTTCGCCCGCCATAGCGGCTTCGGCCTACGAAGGCGGGTAAAAACCGCGAACTGCGAACCCCCGTCCGATTCCCCCAAACTTCTTACCTTCGGCCCAAATGGCTCGGAGCATGAAGCTAAACGGAGAAAAACTCAGGGGGTTGTTTCGCATGAAAGCGAAATTCGCGATGACCGGGGCGGTGGCTACGACGGTGGACTACGTCGTTTACCTGGTTCTGGTCGCTCGTTTTTTTTCGCCGGTGGTGTCCAACATCATCTCGTATTCCTGCGGCATGGTGATCAACTTTTTGCTGCAAAAGCGCTTTGTGTTTGTCCTGCAGGGCTCGCCCTACCGGGCATTCGGCCTGTCGCTGGGGGTTTCGCTGGGCGGCATGGCGCTGAGCACAGGCATCATCTACGGCCTGACCCGGCTGGAATTCTTCAGTGAGCACCAGTACATCACCAAGCTGTGCGCGACCGGCATGGTATTCTTTTACAATTTTTACCTGAAACGTTATGTCTTTGAACGAAAGTTTATTTAACCAGTATCGACTATTGACTATGAAGGCATTCTCCTTGGCTACCATTCCAGGATTGGGCGGGTTCGCGGTTCGCGGTTCGCAGTTCGCAGCTCGCAGCTCGCAATTCCCAAAGCGAACACCGAACAGCGAACACCGAACACCGAACACCGCCCCCCCGGCCCGCAGCAGGCGCCTAACCTGCTCCTGGTTTATCCTCCTGTCCCTAAGCACTTTCGGTTATGGCCAGCAGGACCTCAGCCTCTCCCGGGCCATCGAAACCGGCCTGCAGAACAACTATCAGATCCGGATCTCCGAGGCCCGGGCGGAAATAGCGGGCAACAACAACGACTGGGCGGTCGCCGGGCGCTATCCCGCCATCAACCTGACGCTGAACTCCAACAACAGCTACCGGGACCTCAGCAACCCCGGCTCGGTACTGCGCACCAGCAATACCGTCAATACGGGGCTGACGCCGGGCGTGGAGGCCAACTGGACCATCTTCAACGGCTACCGGGTGCGTTATTCCAAAGAACAACTGGAAGTCCAGGAACAGCTCAGCGAAGGCGATATCAAAATTGCCGTGGAAAATTCCATACAGGGAATTATCCTGGCCTACTACAACGCCCTCGTGCAGCAGGAGCAGCTCGGGGTCGTGCAGGAGGTGCTGGTGCTCTCCCGCGACCGCGTGGAGTACCAGGAATTGCGCAAGGAGTTCGGCCAGGCCAGCACCTTCGACATCCTCCAGACCCAGGACGCCTACCTCAACGACTCCACCAACTACGTCCTGCAGGAGAACACCTTCCGCACGGCCATCCGCAACCTCAACCTCGCTATGGGCGTCGATGACCTCAATACGCCCTACCGCCTGTCCGATACCCTGACCTATGACGTAGCCGACTATCAACTAACCGACCTGCAACAGCAAATGCAGGCCAGCAACAACCAGCTGCAGAACCAATACATCAACCGGGAACTGACCGAGCTGAACACCCGCATCCAGGAGGCCGCGCTGTATCCTACCGTACAGTTGCGCTCGGGCCTGACGTATGACGTGGCGCTTTCCACCGGCGAGCAGCAGTTCAGCTTCGAGATGGAACCCCGCGAACTGCCCCGGGTGGCTGCCAAGACCTTCACCGGCTTCATCAACTTTTCGGCGGCCTACCCCATTTTTGACGCCGGCGTGCGCCGCAGGCGCATCGAGAACGCCAAAACCGAAGAGCTGATCGCCCAGTACAACATCAGCGACCTCAAACGCACGCTCAACAACCAGTTGGCCAACACCCTGGCCACTTACAACACCCAGAAGCGCCTGGTGGAGGTGACCACCGCCCTGGTCGACAACGCCCGCCGCAACCTGGAGATCGCCGAAGAGCGCTTCGGCGGCGGCCTGATCAACTCCTTCGACTACCGCACCATTCAGGTGAGCTATATCAATGCTTCCCAGCAGCGGCTGAATGCCTTGTTTAACCTGAAGAATACGGAGACGGAGTTGGTGCGGTTGATTGGGGGGTTGGTGAGGTAAGTTTATAAGTGTATTTTTGCCTCAGCAAAAATATACTTATGAACCTCTCCCTCCGCATCGCCCGGCGCTACCTCTTTGCCAAAAAATCGACCAATGCCATCAACATCATCACCGGCATTGCGGTCTTCGGCATTGCGGTGGGTTCGGCGGCCCTGGTGCTGGTATTGTCCGTCTTCAACGGCTTCGAAGACCTGATCACCACCATGTACAGCAATTTCAATCCGGACATCAAGGTGACGCCCGCCCGGGGCAAGACCTTCGGGGCGGATACCGTTATGCTGGAAAAACTGCTGGCGCTGGACGGCGTACAACAGGTATCGCGCACCCTGGAGGAGGTCGCCTTTTTCGAATACAAGGACAACCAGGATTTCGGCACCCTGAAGGGCGTGGACGAAAATTTCAATAAAGTAGTCGGCATCGACACCACGGTGAAAGAGGGCGAGTACCGCTTCGAAGAGAACGGCCGCCAGTTGGCCATCCTCGGCCTGGGCATGCGCAACAAGCTGGCCGCCAACGTCGGCGACCGCTTTGCCGAGATGGCCGTCTACATGCCCAAACGGGAGCAGAGCAGTGGTATTTTCGGGGCGCAGGTGCAGCCCTTCCGCCGCCGTTACATCTATCCGGGCGGCACCTTCGTCATCCAGCAGGAGTTCGACAACCAGTACGTGCTGGCCTCCCTGGAGTTCGCCCGCCAGCTGATCGGCACGGAAAACGAAGTGAGCGCCCTGGAGCTGCGGATGGCGCCGGGCGCCGAAACCGAAGAAGTCGTCGCTGCCGTGCAGGGCGTCATGGGCCCGGATTTCGAGGTGAAGAGCCGCTACGAGCAGGAAGCCTCCTTCCTCCGGCTGATGCAGGTAGAAAAGTGGCTCAGCTACGCCATCGCCAGCCTGATGCTGCTGCTGGTCGCCTTCAACATCGTCGGGGCCCTGTGGATGGTGGTGCTGGAAAAGCAGAAGGATATTTCCATCCTCAAATCTATGGGCGCCCTGAATACGACCGTGCGCAATATCTTCCTCAACGAAGGCCTGCTGCTCAGCCTGCTGGGCATCGGCATCGGCTTCGTGCTGGCCATCGTGCTGTACGTGCTGCAAAAAACGGTGGGCATCGTGTCCGTTCCCGGCAATTTTGTGGTGCAGGCCTATCCCATCAGCATGCGCTTCGTGGATTTTATCGTCGTGGCCCTCACCGTTACAGCTATCGGGGTGCTGGCTTCGGTGCCGCCGGCCCTGCGGGCCATGAAGGTATCGGCGTTGATCCGGGAGGAGTAGGGGGGAGGGCTGGAGGGTAATATGGTTATATGGTTACGCTAATTGTGTCTGCTTACTTAACGACTGGTAAGGCCCAACTCCGGCAGTTCGGCGCCGCCTCTGCGAGCCGGTTAAAATCCGGCAGTTCGGAGTTCGCTTGCCCGAGGATGGCTCCGTACGAACACCGAATAGCAAACACCGAACACCGGTTGGAGTCTACATACCGGACTTGGGTTAACAATGATTGAAATTTATAAAACAGACAACCTGTTGGAACCTGAGTTCTTCAATTTCGAATACAGCAAAGCATTCCTTTCGGAAGGCGACTTTGATCGTATCAATGGAGTAAAAAGATGGGTTGGAAAAGGACATAACTCAACTGGAAGGGGTGGTGGAAAGCCAATTGGATGAATTATATTATTTGCGGAGGATGTGGGAAACGATGAAATAACTTTAGCCGGAATCGACGGATGCCCCTACGGCTGGATCCTGGTAACTCACCAGGCGGGCAAATATGCCGTAAGCATCCACGAATCATTCGCAGCGCTGATGCAATCCAACAGCGGCCTGGATCGCGTTTTGATAGACATACCCATCGGGCTCAGCACGGCAAACTACCCGAGGACGATAGAAAAAGCGATGCGGCGCGAACTGGGGCCGAGAAGCTCAACCGTATTCAACGCCCCGTGCCGGCTGGCCGTATACGAAAAAGATAATGAAAGGGCAAGGCGGCTGAATCAACAGGTAGAAAACAAAAGCCTGTCCATCCAATCCCTGCTGATCCGGGACAAAATCCGGGAAGTGGATGCCTGCCTGAGCAGGGGAGAGGTGGGCACAGCCATACTACTGGACATTTTTCTGGATACAGAGTACGCCGACCTGCCTGCCCGTCTGCAGTGCCGCAGGCAGGCAGGCAGGCAGGCAGGGAAGACACAGAGCCACACAGAGGCTGAAAAAACTCCGTGTAGTCTGTGTTGGCCTCAGGGCGCTCTGTGTCCAAAACCATTTTGTCCAGTAGCGTGGAGCGCAGCAATAATAGAAAGCCATCCGGAATTGTGTTTTAAATACCTCAACGGCGGAGTCGTCCTGTCCAAAAAGTCAAAACCGGAGGGTATAGAAGAAAGGCTGGAGATACTTTCCAGATACGAGGCCAGGGTAATGGAAATATACAATCAGGCCGTGAAGCGATTTAAACGGAAGGAAGCGAAAAGGGATGATATCATCGATGCGATCTGCTTATGCGTAGTAAATAAGCTGGCAGGGGAGGATCGCCTGAAGTTCCTGGCCGATGAAAATGGAGTGTCGGAAAATGGAGTGAAGATCAGGATAGGATATTATGATCCGATGGGATAGGGGGGCGTTTTTCGCTGTTCGTTTTTCGCTGTTCGCTGTTCGCTGTTCGCTGTTCGCTGTTCGCAGGCTGTCCACGCGGTTCCCGAAGCGAACCGCCAATAGCGAACAGCGAACCGCGTCCCCCTACCGCACCTCTCCCCCCTGCTCGATCCAGCACCTCAGCACCTCCCGTTCCTCCGGCGTGATGCCCGTCTTGTTGTTGGGCGGCATGGTTTCGGTGAGGACGGCCCGCAGCAGGATTTTGTCTGCCAGCCGGGCGATGTCCTCCGGGGTGTCGTAGGCTACGCCGTTGGGGGGCGCGGGCCAGTCCTCGTCCGTCGGGCGGGAGGAGTGGCAGCTCTGGCAGCGCGCCTGTATGATGGGATATACCTGGCTGAAGGCTACCTCTTCGGTGCATTGCCCGCCTTTGGGCGTGGGCGCTGTGTAGAAGGCCACGCTCAGCAACAGCACCACCGAGACGGGCATGACCCAAACCGATTGCTGCCCTTTTTCCCGCAGGTTGAGGTAGTGCTTGATGCCGGCGCTGCCCAGGGAGATGGCCATCAGGACGGCCCATTGGTGCTGGTGGCCGAAAGTGGAGGGGAAGTGGTTGCTGATCATGACGAACAGCACCGGCAGGGTCAGGTAGTTGTTGTGCAGGGAGCGCCGGCCGGCAAATTTGCCGAGGGCGGGGTCCAGCGGCAGGTTGTTCTTTGCGGCATGGACCATCGCCTTCTGGGAGGGGATGATGACGAAAAAAACGTTGCCCGCCATCAGCGTGCCCAGCATGGCGCCGAAGTGGATGTAGGCCGCCCGCCCGCTGAACACCTGGCTGTAGAACCAGGCGAAACCGCAGCAGAACAGGAAACCCACCAGCGCGAAGGGCAGGGGCTGGTGGATCAGCCGGCTTTTGCACAGCCAGTCGTAAGCCAGCCAGCCCACAGCCAGCGAGGCTACCCCAATGCTGATGGCTGCCGCCGGAGAAAGAGGCATCACATTGGGGTCGATCAGAAAGGCGCTGGCGTTGAAATAATACACCACAAACAACAAACTGAAACCGGACAGCCAGGTGAAGTAGGCCTCGTACTTGAACCAGTGCAGTTCGTTGGGAATGGCTTTGGGCGCCAGCTTGTACTTTTCCAGATAGTAGAAGCCGCCGCCGTGCACAGCCCATAGGTTGCCCGCCAGCTCTTCGCGCACGTTTTTGGTGCGGTTCAGGGCGTTCTCCAGGAAGACGAAGTAAAAGGAAGTGCCGATCCAGGCGATGCCGAAGGTGATGTGCATCCAGCGGACCGCGATGTTCAGCCACTCCCGGAAGTGGCCTTGATACACGGTGCCTTCGATCAGAAAATAAAACACCGTTGCCATCAGGATGGCAACCAGGACGATGCCGGCGTAGAGGAAGCCTTTGGCGTATCCCAGCTTCTCCAGCAATGCTTCCTGCCCGGCCCTGTTGCCTCCGGCTTCCAATGCGCGATGCTGGTCCTTTTGCAGGGCGGCGAATTTGTAAGTCAGCCGCACCAGGCCGGCCAGGAGCAGCAAAAGCAGGGTTAGTAAAAGCAACAACAGGATTTTCATTCTGAAAGGTGTTCAATAAATGTTCGGGGAAGATAGTAAATGGCCGGAACAACCTGCCTGGCAGGTTATACCTTCTTAAAAGCCTGCCATCGAACATCTCCACTACATTTCCATTTATCTCCACGTATTTCTATGTATTTCCACTGTACTTCCATTTATCTCCACGTATTTCTGTACATTTCCACCGCATTTCCATCTATCTCTACCGTATCTCTACCGTATCTCTACCGTATCTCTACCGTATCTCTACCGTATCTCTACCGTATCTCTACCGTATCTCTACCGTATTGTTCCCCGATCATCCAACCACATTCCCAAACACCTGCAGCCGGCTCACCCCCCCATCCGGAAAGATATTGAAGCGCACGTGCGTCACCGGCGGGGCGTGCAGGACTTCCCTTTCAAAAAAGTGCTCGCTGTGGGCAGAGAGTTTCTGCTCCTCCATCAGGGTCATCCAGTGTACCTCGTCGTTTTTCACCCTTTCGTCGTCCGGGCAGAAGCAGCCCTCCAGGCTGCAGCGGTCGGGGAAGTTGCCTTTGAAGTGGCAGGTGTCGACCATCACCTTTTTGACGCGGCCGGGGGCAGCCAGCCGGACGATGATCCAGTCGCGGTTGTTGGGCGTGCGGTTGCGTTTGGTTTCCCAGCCGTCGCCCATGTTTTCGCCCCGGCCCGGCAGGAGGAGGTGGTGCATGGAGCTGAAGAACATGTCGTTGCAGAGCAGGGCGCGGGCGCCATTCACGGCGGCGGCCAGGTTGACGAGTTCGTCCGGCCCTGTTTTCGTCCAGTCCTTAAATACCTCCCCGTACGCCCGGAAGCGGGCCACGCCGCCGTCCGGATAGATGTGCAGTTTCAGGTGGGTGAACACATCCCGGTTTTGACTGGCGTACCAGTTCTGGCTACCCGGCGCCAGAGGGGACCTGGGCAGCAATTCTATCCAATCCAACCCTTCATCCAGGAGTGCGCCCAGGCCGGCGCCGGGAGCGTATGCGGCATCTACCGAGGCGAAGGGCGGGTGGTTGCCCAGGAAGTGGTTGGTGTCGATGTCGAACCCGTGCAGCCGGCCGGCAGTGGCCAGTTGTATGATGCACCAGTCGTGCCCGGCCGTGCGTTTGCGGCGGGATTCCCATCCGTCCATCCATTTGCCGCGGTCCGTGTATTTATCCGGTATGAAGATGCCCCGGCCCGGCTTGATGAGGTTTTCCTTTTCGGCGAAAAAGTCGTCGGTGGCGTAGAGGACTTTTCCGCCCAGTTTTTCGGCGGCCAGGTCGGTGCAGGTGGCTGGGAGGTATTCGGACAGGGTGTGGGTTGCCATATTGATCTTTTATGTTACCAGTCAAACAGGTCATCAAGGGTTAAAGACCGATCGATCAGGCCGATGCTGTGTTCGTTTGGCATTAATCCAAATGTTGTGATTAAAGTCAGGAATAATTGTGTATTTGGCGGAATGTATTAAAACTAAACAGATTCCGCCAAATATAGAATGATTGGGAGCAATTAAATGCGATCGGTAAAAACGGTCTTTCCCGCTTTCTCTTCCCCCATTGCTCCCTCCCAATACACAACCCGCCCGTTCACTATCGTCATCTCCACTTTCCCGGCCAGGTTTTGCCCGACGTAAGGCGAGGCCTTATGCCGGTGCCATACGGCGGATTCGTCTATGATCTCTTCCTTTTCCGGAATCCAGGCCGTCAGGTCGGCGTCAAGGCCTTCTTTGATAAAGCCCTTGCGGTGATCTGCTCCGATGAAGCGGGCAGGCCGGCTGGTGGCCAAAGGGATGAATTCCTCCAGAGACAAATGCTGCCGCAGGGCCGTCCAACTGGCCGGCAGCAGGAACTGCAGGCCGGCGATGCCGCCCCAGGCCTTCCGCAGGTTGCCGCTGTCCAGTTCCTTGATGCCGGGCGGGGCAGGGGAGTGGTCGGAGGCCAGGAAGCCGATGGTGCCTGCTTTGATGCCGGCGATCAGCGCTTCGTTGTTGGCCCGTTCCCGGATCGGCGGGGCGCATTTGTAGAGGGGCTGGCCGTCGGGGATGGCTTCGGCGTTGAAACAGATGTAATGCGGGCAGGTTTCCACCGTCAGGGGCAGGCCTCGATTCTGTGCCTCGGCGATGGCGGGGAGGGCCTCGGCGGAGGACAAGTGCACGATGTGGGTGGGGCAGTCGTATTGCCCGCACAGGCGGATCATCATCCGGATGGCTTCGTTCTCCCACTGTTTGGGGCGGGAGGCCAGGTAGGCCGGGTAGCTCCGCAGATCGGCCGGGGCAGGCGGTGCCGTATCCGGCGCCAGCTCGCAGTGCGCCAGCAGCTTGCTGCCCTTGCGGGCGATCAGCGGCATGGCCCGGTGCAGGCCGGCTTCCGTCACGTTCGGGAATTCGTCAATGCCCGAGTGTACGAGGAAAACCTTGACGCCCAAACACCCGGCATCCAGCAGGGCTTCCAGGTCCCTTAGTGGTCCGCCGGTGTATCCGGCCCAGAAGCCGCAGTTGACGTGCAGCTTGCTCTGCGCCGCTTCCTTTTTCTGTCGCAGGGCCTCCAGGTTTGTTACCACCGGCGAGGAGTTGAGCGGCATATCCACGATGGTAGTGATGCCCCCGGCGGCCGCTGCCCGGGTGGCGGTGTCGAAGCCTTCCCACTCCGTCCGCCCCGGCTCGTTGACGTGGACGTGCGCGTCGATCAGGCCGGGCATCAGCACGGCGGCGCCCAGCTCGATGAGCTGTTCGTGATCATGGCGGCCGGCCCGCACGCAGTGGATCTTGTCGCCGCGTACTTCGACGGTGGCTTCCGTGAGCGCCCCGTCGATCCAGCAGCGGCGGCTGTGTAAGGCGTAGGTTGGTTCCATTTTATTGAGCGAATGCGGTTAAGCGACGAGCGGTCCTGATACCGATTGGGAAGACGGGCCACCATGCCCGCTTCACTCCAGCGCCTTCGTCGCCACCATAAACCCATAATTCCGGTTCTGCACCGTAGGGCCGTGGTTGAACTCGGCGATCTCAAAGCCGTGCGCCTTCAGGTGGCGCGCCAGCGCCAGGCCGGTATAGTCGGGCCGTTTCAGGTCGTGAAACTCCAGGGAGATGGTCGTGATGCGGTCGAGCAGCGCCGGGCCGGCTTCCAGCAGGATGGGGTATTCGGCGCCTTCGCAGTCGAGCTTCAGGAAGTCCACCTCTTCCAGGTCCTGTTCCTGCAGGAGCGAATCGAGGGTCAGGCTCCGCACTTTTTCCGTTTCCACCGGGCCCATGCCTTCCCGGAACAGGGAGTGGTTGGCATGGCGGCCCAGGAAGAGGTCTGCCTCTCCGGACTGGCCGGCGATGGCGGCCCGGATGGGGTAGGCGTTTTCTACCTTGCTGTCCTGGATGTTGCGGCGCAGGACGTTGTAATTGTGCTGTGAGGGTTCGACGGCGATGATGGTCGCTTCCGCGCCGGCGTTGAGGGAGGCAAAGATGGAAAAATAGCCATAATGAGCGCCGATGTCTACAATAGCCGCGTCTTCGTAAAACGGGAAGTAATTGGCGTAAACGCGGGAAGAAAAAATCTCGCGCAGCACGCCCAGCCCGTCCCGCTGCCGGCTGTAGGCAAGCGCTATGCCATTGGACCGGCAGATGCGCCGGAAGGCAGCCCGGTTGGCCCCGAGCCTGCCCCACATCCTTTGTAGCCTGTGCGGCCGTTCTCCTGAAAGCATGGCACAATCTACTAAGTTAACTTTTGCAAAAGAAGAAAGCAAGGACAAAAATCACCAGCCGGCCTGAGGGTTTTCATTGAAATTATGGCGATAAAAACGATTGATTGTCCTTGGGGATTTCTGTAGTGAAAAGGATATATTTTCTGATATTAAACCTCAAGATTATGAAAAACCCACTAACCAACGGCATTGGACTTTTCCTGTGGGTTATGGGAGCGGCCATTGTCCTGGCCTTCTCTGCCTGCGAAAAAGACAAGAGCGAACCACTACCCACCAACCTGCGCGACCTGCCGGGTGTCGGCTACCTGGGCCAGGGCTATAACGCCTTCGGCGATTTTGCTGCTACCGACGAACTTAAAGCTGCCCTGATCGATTTTGAACAGTACCGGAAAGAACAAGTAGGAGATAAGGAATACCGGGTGCCGGAAGAAGTAAACGTACAACTCGTGGAGTCGAATGCCTTCCTGTCCTTCCTGGGGCAAACCCCGGCGGAGTTCCAGGGCAGCCAGATGGCCGCCGTGGGGCTGAGCGGCGGGTATCCCTACTTCAGCGGGGCTGTCCTCAGCAACTTCCAGGTGGTCCATTACCGTACCCTGGATTACGCCTTTGTACAGGTGAGCAATACGGTGAACCGCTGGACGGTTTCCCTGCCTCACGATGCCGCTTTGCTCAGAACGATGCTCACCGACGCAGCCCGTGCCGACCTGGCTAACCTGCCGCCGGACGAGCTGTTCGCCAAATACGGAACCCACCTGCTGACGGCGGCTACCATTGGCGCCCGCGCCGACTACTACGTAGCCGCCGACAAGGGCAAAACCGCCCAGATCGACCTCGCCCAGGCTGCCGAAGCATCCTTCAAAGCCGCCCTGGGGCTGATCGACCTGAACGCGGAACCCCAGTACCAGGAAATGGTGAATACGCTGAGGGAAAATGCTTTCATCGGGGTGCGCGTTCAGGGCGGCAACCCGGCCTGCGGGCATAATATCCTTGCTCCGGGCAACTACCAGGCCTGGCTGAATTCCGTAGACGACGGGCTGGTGATCAGCAACCTGGCCAACCCCAGCCTCCTGCCGCTTTGGGAACTTTGCGAGAACAGCACCCGCCGGGCAGCTGTAGAGCAAGCCTTTCAGGCCTACGCCTCCGCCCACGAACTGCCGCCGGTCGTGACCGACGCCAAAACCAGCATCACCGAAATACTCATCAAATCCGGCACGGAAGAAAACCCCTATTTCTACCAGGAACCCGGCTTCAAGGTCATCCCCGAGAACCTGAACGAAGGAACCGGCGGCGACTATATCTTCCTGATGTACAAAGAAGGGCTGGATATCGAAGCCAGTATCAGTGAGCTGACTACCGTCAGCGGCGCTAATCCCCAGGCGCCTGCCGGCTGGTTCCGGATCGGTACGGACCTCAACGAGGGGACCGGCTCGGGCGGAGACCCGAAAATCTACCTCTGTTATAAAAAGGCCGCCTTCAGCGACAACCCGGTCCGCCAGCTGATGGTCCTTAAAGGGGAGGAACCTCTGCTTCCTGAAGGGTTCGTGTTCGTGAATAATTTTTATTACCACAACCACCAGGACTTCAACCATGGCGCAGGCGGAACGCCCGTCTACCTCATCTATTCCAGAGAGGTGTCGAAGCCGTAGGCTGTTTTGCATCGAAAAAGGCGAAGGAACCTTCGGGGGCTTTCGCCTTTTTTGATGCCCGGGGCCTACATTTTTCTATCCGTCGTAAAGGAAATTCTTTCTCCTCCCTTGCAGCCCCCGGAATAAAGAATTGTCTTTCTAATATCTCTCTTCCAAATTTTCGGCCTCGCACAGGAATTCCACCAACGGGAAATGTTTTTGGCTATCATTTATTAAATAAAACCACAGATCATGAAACACCCGCTGAACATTTTCCCGTGGATTATGGCCCTGGCCCTGCTTATCCTTTCCGCCTGCCAGAAAGACGCCTCCGTCCCCGAACCCGTCAACCTGCCGGAGCTGCCGGGCGTGCACTACCTGGGCCGGGGCTACAACGCCTTCGGCGACTATGCAACTGCCGGCGAGCTGAAAGCCCCGCTGATCAGTTTCCGTCATTTCAGGAAAGAAACGGCCGGAGCGCAGGAATACAAAGTGCCCGAAGAAGTGGAGGTGCAGGCTGTGAACGAGAGCCGTTTCGAGTCGTTTTCGGCCCCGGACATCAAAGAATTCCAGGGCCAGCTCCGGTCTTCCGCCGGGCTGATCGGCGGCTTCCCGTTTTTCAGCGGCGCCATCACCACCGGCTTTGAAGCCGTCCATTACCGAACCACCTACTATGCTTTTGCCCTGGCGAGCCATACGGTGAACCGCTGGAAATTAGCGCTCCCATACGATGCCGCGCTCCTGAGGACAATGCTAACCGGGGAGGCCAAAACGGCACTGGCGACGCTGCCGCCGGCCCAGTTGTTCGGGCAATACGGAACCCACCTGCTGACAGCCGCCGCCATCGGGGCCCGCGCCGATTATTACGTCGCCGCCGACAAGAGCCAAACCGGGGCGCTCGACCTGGCCCAGGCTGCCGAGGCCGCTTTCAAAGCCAGCCTGGGAGATGGCCGCCTGAACGTCGATCCGCAAGATCAGGAAATGGTGGCTACCCTGAGAGAAAACGCCTTTATTGGCGTGCGCGTCCAGGGTGGAAATCCGGCACCCGGCCGGCAAATTTTTGGCGAGGCCAATTACCATTCCTGGCTGAATTCCGTTGATGAGGCCCCGGCGCTTTGCGGCTTTTCCATCCCGGGACTGATGCCGATCTGGGAGCTGTGCGAAACCGGCGCCCGGCGGGCAGAACTGGAGGAAGC
>JAGFJD010000575.1 GCA_024102975.1 Phaeodactylibacter sp.
TGAAGAAAAGTTTTTTGAGGTGGATGGCGTTAGGACGAACTTTCAAACGTATTATAACAAGCAGTTCGGCCTCGTCGCCTTCAAGGATTACGGCGGCACCCTATGGGTGTTCGACCGGTTCGAATGAAGCAGGGGCGGAGCAGGCAACACCTGTTTTAAGCTTCCGCATAGATCGACTCGATCGCCTCCTGGTATTTATCCCGGATCACCCGCCTTTTCAGCTTCATCGTCGGCGTCAGTTCCGCTTCCGTGCCGTCTGTTTTTACGGGTTCCCAGCTTCCGCTCAGGAGCTTGAACTTTTTGATCTGCTCCACCTTGTTGAACAGGGGGTTATACTGGTCGATGATCCGCTGGTATTTCTGGATCACTTCCGGTTTTTGTATCGCCTCTTCCAGCGAAGTCCAGCCGAGGCCCTTGTGCTCGCACCAGTCGCGCAGGGCGTCCGGAGCGGGCAGGATCAGGGCGGAGACGAATTTCCGGCTCTCGCCGACCACCATGGCCTGTTCGACCAGGAAATCCTCCTTGAGCTTGTTCTCGATCGGCGCCGGGGCCACGTACTTCCCGCCTGATGTTTTCAGCAATTCTTTCTTCCGGTCGGTGATCTGCAGGAATTGCCGGCCGCCGGGGCCTTCCAACAGCTTGCCGACGTCGCCGGTGCAGAACCACTGCTCGCCGTCGATCTCCTTCATGACCTCGGCGGTGGCCTCGGGTTTGTTGTAGTAGCCCATCATGATGTTCGGGCCTTTGGCGAGGATTTCCCCTTCCCCGTCCTTGTAGAGGCCGGAGGAGGTATCGATCATCAGGTCCACCTTGTCGATGGCCGGGCCGATGGTGCCGAGCAGGGCGCCGCCCGGTTCGAAGCGGCCGACGGCCAGGCCGGGCGAGGTTTCGGTCAGGCCGTACCCTTCGCGGATCGGAATGCCGGCGGCGGAGAAAACGCGCGCCATCTTCACCGGGCAGGGCGCCGCGCCGGTGACGATGCCGCGCACCCGCCCGCCCAGGGCTTCCCGCCACTTGCTGAAGATGAGCCGGTCGGCAATCTTAAGCTTCACGGCAGCCAGGCCGCTGTAGGTTTTGTCGTATTCGTAATCCTCCGTCAGGCTGAGCGCCCAGAAGAACAGGTTGCGGGCCAGGCCGGAAAGCTCCAGCCCCTTATTGTAAATCTTTTCGTATACCTTTTCCAGCAGGCGGGGCACGGTGGTAAAGAAGTGGGGCTGCACCGCCCGGAGGTCGCCTTCTTCGCCGCCGAGGTTGTCCGTGCCGGTGAAGGCGACGCGCAGGCTTTTGAAGGTGTAGAGATACAGAGCCGTGCGCTCAAAAATATGGCAA
Source organism: Phaeodactylibacter sp. (assembly GCA_024102975.1). GTDB lineage: Bacteria > Bacteroidota > Bacteroidia > Chitinophagales > Saprospiraceae > JACJXW01. The sequence continues at coordinate 1,330 of JAGFJD010000575.1, forward strand.
AGGGGCAGGAAGCTCAGAGCGGTTTCTCCGGAATCGACCGGGAAAATCTTCTTTACCGACAGCACGTTGCTCACGATGTTGTCGTGGGAGAGCATCACTCCTTTGGGCGCGCCGGTCGTGCCGGAAGTATAGATCAGGGTCGCCAGATCCTCCGGTTTGACGGCTGCTTTCCTCCGCTCCACTTCCTCCTGCCCCTCGTCGGAGAAGATGTCCTCCCAGTAAGGCCGCCCTTCGTGGCGGTCGAACGTGTAGACCTCTACCAGAGAGGGAACGTTTTTCTGCGCCTCCCGGACCTTATCGTAGAGGTCGTCTTTGCCGACGAAACAGAAGATGGCTTTCGAATCGTTGAAGATGTATTCATATTCTGCCGGGCTGATGGTCGGGTAGACCGGCACGTTGATGGCGCCGATCTGCTGGATGCCGATGTCGAGCACCACCCATTCCGGGCGGTTCTGATAGACGGCCACTGCGATCTTGTCGCCGGGCTGTACGCCCTTGCGGATCAGGCCGCGGCTGACCTTATTGGCCAGTTCAACAGTTTCGTCGGTGCTGTAATATTTCCACCCGCCGTCCCGGCGGCTGCCGAAAGCTTCCGGAACCGGGTGGTTTTCCTGCTGGTAGTATATAAAATCGAAAAGGCGTCTGGGTTCCATACCTCAATTGGATGTTTGGTTAGGAATATGGTATAACATATAATAATATCAATTTCGGCCGCCCTGTTCGTAAAGAGCGTCAACTTCTTTGGAAAATTTTTCGAGGATGACGTCGCGCCTGGCTTTCAGGGTAGGCGTCAGCTCTCCGGTCTCCGGCGACCAGGGTTCATGAAGCAGGTGAAAGTTACGGATTCTTTTGTAAGGAGGGAGTTCCTGGTTGATCCGTTCTATCTCTCCGGCCAGGAAGAGTTCTACCTTGTGGTTGTGTACCATAAACTGCGGTGCGGTCCAGTGGATGTCGTTTTCCTCGCACCAGCTTCGGAGCAGGCTGAAATTGGGCAATACCAGTGCTGTGGCAAAGGGGCGCTGGAAGCCCAGCGCCAGGCATTCCTCGATATAGGGCGAAGACCGCAGGGCGGCTTCCAGTTCCTGGGGCGCGATGTACTTACCACCCGATGTTTTGAAGATATCCTTTCTCCTGCCGGTGATCTGCAGGAAGCGTTTGTGGACGATCCTGCCGATGTCGCCGGTGCGCAGCCAGCCGTCCTCGGTATAAACGGCGGCGGTTTCTTCCGGGCGGTTGTAATATCCCATCATGACGTTGGGCCCTTTGACCAGGATTTCTCCCTCCTCCTGCCCTTCCGGCGCGTCGATGCGGAGTTCCAGCCCCGGGATGGGGATGCCGACGGTGCCGAAGCGGTTCCCGCCGGGCGAAAAGCGGTTGAAGGCGATGACCGGGGAAGTTTCCGTCATGCCATAGCCTTCGCGGATGGGTATCCCGGCGGCGGTGAACAGCCGCGCCAGGCGGGGCTGCAGGGCGGCGGCGCCGACAAAAATGCCTTCCACCCGGCCGCCCAGCTGCCGACGCCAGTACCAGAAAACGGACAGCCCGGCCAGCTGGAGCTTCAGCCAGTAAAGCGGGCGGAACGATCCCCGTGCCTGGTACGATTCGCCGATGGCCATGGCCCAGATTACCAGGCGCCGCAGCAACAGGGAGCGGCGGCTGGCCTGCTCCAGGATGCCGTCGTAGGCCTTCTCCAGGAACCGGGGAACGGCGGTGAAATAGTGCGGCTTCACCTCTTTGATGAAATCCATTACGTTTTCCTGCTGGTCCAGATAGTACACCGAAGTGCCGACCGCCATGTACGTATAGGCAACCATCCGCTCGAAAATATGGCTCATCGGCAGGAAACTGACCGCCCGCTTGGTATAATCGGCTGGTATCAGGGTAATCGTCGCTTTGATATTGGAGACGATGTTTTTGTGGGAAAGCATGACGCCCTTGGGCTCTCCGGTCGTTCCGGAAGTGTAGATGATGGTGGCCAAATCGTCTTCGTGAATGGCGGCCCGCAGCGCCTGGAGCGTTTCCAGGTGTCTGGCAGTGGGTTGGGCGACGAGATCATCCCAGCCGGGAGCATCCGGCAGCGATTGTAAGGTAAAGATGCCTTTCAGTGCCGGGGCTTCCGGCTGGAGCGCCTTAACCTTATCCAGCAGCTCGCGATTGGCGACGATGCAGTATTGGGCGGCGGAGTCGTTCAGGATGAACATCAGCTCTTTCCGGCTGCAGGAGGAATGGATGGGCACCGGTACGATGCCGGCCTGCTGCATGCCGAAGTCGAGGAAGTTCCAGCGGGGGCTGCCCCGTTGGGTGAGGATGGCCACTCTGTCTCCCCGTTTCAACCCCAGGGCCATCAGGCCGGCGCTTACGCGGTTGGCCTCTTCAATGCAGGCTGCCGTGGAGTATCGTTTCCATTCAATGCCGTCTTTACAGGCCAGCGCCACCTTTTGGGGGAAGCGCGCCTGCTGGTAGGGCAGGATGTCGAAAAGGCGCCTGAAGTCCATGTGTGGAAAAGCTGGTTTTCGTCGGTAACTCCTGCTTTATTATGCCACGAAGGCACAAAGACACAAAACCCCACGAAATATTTGCACTATCCGGCCGACAAGCCATATAAAATTTGGCGTCATTGAGTTTTGCGGCTAAAATACAAGAACTACCGGTTTTTTGTATTATTGTTCTAAAACTAGGAAAAAAATTAGATGGAAATGAGTAGCATGGTTGAAAATGCAAACTTTTGTTATGGCAAAGCGGCGCTGGGCCTTATCTTCCTTTTTTTTATGACAACAGCTCCGGGCATGGCGCAGGAGAACCTGCGGGTAATGTCGTTCAACATCCGGCTGGCCACGCCGGATGACGGCGTGGATTACTGGCCGAACCGCAAGGAGATGGTGGCCAGCATGGTCCGTTTCCACGAAGCGGACCTCGTCGGCCTGCAGGAGGCTATGCGGATTCAGCTGGACGACCTGGAAAAACTGCTGCCGGAAT
>JAGFJD010000576.1 GCA_024102975.1 Phaeodactylibacter sp.
TGCTGATCAGCCAGATGAGCGCCAGCAGCAGGAAGACGACGGGCGGTAGCAGCGAAACGCCGCCTTTGCGCTGCAGCGCCTCCTGCCGCCCTTCTTTTTCCTCTTCATTTAATATTTTTTCAACCTGGCGCTTGCAGTGCAGCAGGTACAACCGGTTGGCCGACGCCCCCAGGATCAGGTTCAGCAGGGCTACCCGGCCCCCGAAAAATACCGGCTCGTAGAGCCAGAAGCCGATCTCCGACCAACGGAGCAACCCCAGGCCGAGGAACAAACCAAGGTAGAGGGCCGTCTCCCGGAACAACTGCCGGTATAACAGCCAGAACGGGCCCAGCAACAGGCCCGCATAGTGAAAACCAAGCGCCCGTTCTTCCTGCAGGCGGCCCCATTGCTCCAGGTAGTACGCCTGCTCCGGCCCGATAAACGCCGCCAGGCTGGCTTCTTCAACGGATGGCTCCGACTCCGGGAAATCTAGTATGTCTTTCATAACGGTCCAGGCTTGCCAGGTTTTGGCACGGGGCAGAATTACGCAATTTTTTGAATCTTTCCCTATATCTTGCAGTATATTCATTTAAAAAAAACGAAATTAGGACGAGTGGAGGCAATGCCGGACTTTGCACATTCGCGCCTTTGTGCGCAGCAGGGAAATGTCCGGTAGCACCACAATTGCCAAGGCAAAACCCCAAATCATGGCTGAAAAAACAAAAGTTTATGCGCTGGCTGTCGGCATTACCGACTATCCGTCCTCCCCGCTGTCGGGTTGCGTGGATGACGCCGACAGGATGATCCGGCTGCTGAAAAACGACCCGGCGCTCGACGTTGCCGAACTAACCTTGTTCAACGACCAGGCTACCAAAACGGCCCTGGTGGGCGCCTTCCGCAACCACCTCGGCCGGGCGCAGGCGGGAGAAGCGGCCTTTTTTTACTTCTCCGGCCACGGCGCCCGCGAAAAGGCCAGCACGGCGGCCTGGAAAGACGAAACGGACGAAACCCTGGAGTGCCTGGCCTGCCATGGCGCCGGCGGCCCGCCTTCCTTGCTGGCAGACAAAGAGCTGCGCTACATCCTGCACGAGGTGGCCTTCGGAGCCCCGGGCAAGGCCAAAGCGGCGCCGCCCCACATCCTTGCCGTCTTCGATTGCTGCCATTCGGGAGACAACACGCGGGCCATTGCTTTTGAGGAAAAAGAACCCCGCATAAAGCAGAAGCGGTTTACCGGCGTTTTCCCCCAGCGCAGCTGGAAGGATTTTATCTTCTCGGATAAATGGGAAGAGGCGGACTTTGCCGGACAGCCCATCGCCGCGCTCCTGCCCGAAGGCCCGCACGTGCAACTGGCCGCCTGCCTGGCCAGCGAACCCGCCCTGGAGGTGAACGACGAAGGGCTTTTCACTAAAAACCTGCTCAAGGTGCTGGAAGATACCAACGGCAACCTCAGCTATGCTTCCCTGCACAACATCGTCTCCAATTATATCCGCCACCAGTTTAAGCAGAATCCCCAGCTCTATGTGCAGGGCGGCGACCCCGGCCTGACCTATTCCGGCTTCCTGTGCAAGCCGCCCGAAACGGCAGGCCTGGCGCAGGGCAGGGCGCAGTACAGCCAATCCGACGGCTGGCTGCTCAACCTGGGCGCCATGCACGGCATCTCTGAAAAATCGGAAATGGATATCCTGCTGGACGGTGGCGCCACCGTCTCGCCCACCGTGGAAAAGCTGACGATAAACACTACTTTCCTGGACCTGGACCGCGACAGCCGCGCCTTGCTGGACAAAAAGAAAATCTACCCCTGCCGGGTGGCCGCTTTCAGCTCTTACCCGATCTCGGTTCTGATCAAAGGCGAAAAAGAAGGCGGCGAGCTGCTCCGGAACCTGAAAACAGCCCTGGCTGCTCACCAGTCCCGTATCCACCTCACAGAACAGGAAGCAGACGCCGGTTACCTGCTGCATGTCCGCCCCGATCAACTGGCCATCACCCCGCCCTTTGAGCCGGATTGCCCCCTGGTGCATCCGACAAAGGTAACGGGCGACGGAGCGCCGGCCATCAAAACCGTCGTGGAGCAACTGGCTCACATCGCCAAGTGGGAGTACGTGAAAGAACTGCACAACGAGAACGTCCGCCTCTTCCGGGGCAGGCCGCCGCTGCGGGTGGATGTGCAATATAAAATCCAGGACGGATGGAAGCCCTACCCGTACGCTGAAAAAGGCACCGTCATCGACGGGCTGGAATGGGTGGAAGCCAGGAAAACTTACCGGAGTTACATCAAGGTGGTGCTGACAAACGAATCGGATCGGGACTTATACTACAGCTTCTTCTACCTGACCATCAACTTTGAAAGCAGCGGCGCCATGATGGAGAAGCAGGTAGAACTGATCCGCGCCGGGGAAACCGTTACTATTTTTAGCCACAAAGGCGGCGAGCTCCGCTTTTACCTCGAACCGCAGGCCCTGCATTATAACCTTCCGGAGAGCAGAGCCTGGTTCAAGGTTTTCATCAGCACCCGGGAGGACATCAATACCTCCCTGCTGACCCTCAAAGCCCTGCCGCCCCCGGTGGCTGCCGAAAGGGCCAGAAGCTTCAACCTGGAAGCGCTGGACGACACGCTTGACTATGCCCACGACTGGACGACCATGCTCGTTCCCTTGCGCTTCAAAAATCCGGAATATAATCGGGACAAGGAAGAGCCGATTCAATAAGTTGAGAATAACTTTCACCGGCCCAAAATGTCGGATTTATTTATTAGGCGCTAATTGGAGGCACAAAAAATCCGCCAGGGCGGCCAACAAAAAAGAAAAAACACTATAATTACGCTATGGCGCTACCCGACATACTGATCCTGGGCATGGCGAATACGCCGGACGACTACCTCGACCAGGTACAGGCTGAGGTGGAGGGGATTCGTACGGCTCTGGCGAAAGCCCGGCAGCAAGGCTATTATGAACCGAAAGAACTGAGCCAGTTCACCTTTCATAAACTTCTGGAAGAGCTCAACGACCTGAACCAGTCGCGCCGGGTCACTATGCTGCACTACACCGGCCATTCCCACGCCACCGGCCTGCTGGCCCGGGAGGGCGGCCAGGACAAGCTGCTGCACGCCGACAAGCTGCGCGCCTTCCTGGCAGCGCATAACAACCTCCGGTTTGTCTTCCTGAACAGCTGCTATTCCGAGGCCATCGCCGAACAACTGGCGGACGCCGGGGTGCCGGTGGTGATCGGCACCGACAGCGCCGTGAAGGATGCCACTTCCCTGAAGATCGCCACCGTGTTCTACGAAACGCTGGGCGGAAGCAGCAAGACCATCCGGCAGGCCTTTGAAATAACGAAGGCATATTACGAAGAATATCTTGCGGAGGGCGATTCGCTGGCCGGCGGCTTCGACCTGAGCAGCGGGCAGTATCCCTGGCATTTGTATTGCCGGGAGGAGAAGGCGGCGGAGTGGCGGCTGGTGCCGGAGAGCGTGGCAGATCAGCTGGAGCGGTCGGAAGGGATGCGCAAGCTGCTGATCGTCCGGGCAAATTCTGATCAGGCAAAACATTTTGCCGAAGGCATCCGCGCGTCGTTTTCGGCAGTCCCCAACCTGATAATGTATGATCTTTGGGAATTGGACAATGAGGAAAAACAGGAAAAGAAAGAAATTGGGGTAGATAAGGCCGATATAGCCCTTTATTTATCTACTGATGGATTGGATGGCGCGCTCGAAGGGCCATTGAACTGGGCGAAAGCCTTTCTGAAGGACAAAGAGAGGCATTTCATTCTAAATGGTTCCGGTTTTTTGGATGGGATTTCGGGCTACCTGAAAAAGAAAGAGTTGGTGGCTGATACAGTTAAAATAGTAGCCCCGTTTTTCAGCCTGGAAGCTTTTGAAAAACAAATCAACCTGGATACTGCCCTGCGGGGCGTACACGGCGAAGAATTGATGCAACTGTTTGACTTAGGAGGCATAAAACCGTTCCTGAAGTCGGCGATTGACCGCCTGAATTTCGAACAGCAGAAGCAGGTGCTCAACTTTGACGACAAAGGCAAGAAGGTGAATTTCATCCTGATTGAAGGCACGCCCGATTGCGGCCATGAATTACTGGTCAGGAAAATTCTGGCGTTCAACAACCTGCACCTGGGAGGATCGCTCAAACCCGTTTACCTCAACGTCGAAAAGCTGGTGCCCCAGGGCATCGACGAGGCGTACCTGTGGATGGCGCTGAACTCCGAGTTCGTCGGCACTTTGAACATGGCGCCCCAAAAGAATGAAGTGTGCCTGGCCATCTCTCAGCGGCTGAAGCAACAGGACGTCGTAGTCATACTCGACAAGGTGAAGGTCCGGAAGGAGGCTGTGCAGGGGCTGAAGCAACTGGTGCTTGGCTTGTGGGAGGCGCTCAACCAACACCTGGAAGCGGCTAACACCGCGCACCGCCTGTTTGTCCTCTTTGCCCATACCGGCTACGTCCCGGGCCTTTGCACCATATCGACGGTAGCCCTGGAAGCTCAGAACCCTATCTGCCGCGGCCTGCCGGTGCCGGCCATACAACCGCTGGACGCCGGGGTTTTCAATACCTGGTTTATCGACGAAGGGGCGAAGTTCCCTGCCGAAATCCGGCAACTCATTCAACAACACCGGGACAGCATCCTCGAAAAGAAATTCATCCGCAAAGTAGTCAAGGAGGTATGCGAACTCCTGAAGTGCGAAGAGATATACGACGAAGTTTTTCAAATTACCAGCTCATGATGAGACAGGATGCCAGGATGAACAGGATTTACCCTGTGAAATAGCCCTGAAGGAGCCATGAATTATTTCACAGGGTGAACAGGATAATGGCCTATCGATGCGGAAATTTTTAGAATTAAATCTATGATTCAGGAAAAGGACTACAAAAGGTACGAAGGGAAGAGCCTGCTGAAGGCAACGCCGCCTCTGGTTTACGAACCGGAAGATTTGAAAGGAGAAGTCAAAGACCAGAGCCGGGTTGTCGAGGAGAAAATCCCTCCTTATTTTCCCAGCGACCCCCTGAAGGACGCGGTGGAATACGCCCGCATCCTCCAGCGGCCCCTGCTGTTGCGGGGCGAGCCCGGCTCCGGCAAAACTCGGCTGGCACAGGCCGTTGCCTATGAGCTTTACGGCAAGGACTACCGCCGTAAATACTTCGAATGGTACATCAAATCTACGACCAAAGCCAGGGACGGCTTGTATGCTTTTGACCACCTCGCCCGCCTGCGCGACGTGGAGCTGGCGCGCCGCCAGGGCAACGGGGAGGAAAGCCGCAAAGAGGAGAACCTCTTCAAATACCGGTCTTTCGGCCCGCTGGGCAAGGCATTCCTGGCCTCCCGGGCCGACGCTCCCGCCGTCCTGCTCATCGACGAGATCGACAAGGCCGACCTGGATTTTCCCAACGACCTGCTGTTCGAACTGGAGCAGAAGCGGTTCTTTGTGGAAGAGACCGGCGAGGAGATCACCGCCGAATACCCGCCCCTGATCTTCATCACCAGCAACGACGAGAAAGACCTGCCCAACGCCTTCCTCCGCCGCTGCGTATTTTTTTACATTGACTTCCCCAGCGACAAGCTCCTGCTCGATATTGCCAAAGCAAATGCTCAGAACTGGGCCAGGCAGTACAAAAAAGCCATGCCGGATGCGCTGGTCGAATCCATCGTCAAGCGCTTCCGCCAGCTTTATACAGACATGAAGAACAATCCCAATACGGACAAAAGCCCTTCCACCAGCGAATTGATCGATTGGCTAAGGGTATTGTATTATCAGTTCCTGCAGGGCAGGCTGGATGCCGACAAGCTGGCTGACGGGGCCCTGCCGCACCCCGAAGTCCTGCTGAAAAGCCTGGACGATTATAAAGCACAGACGAATAAGTGATTATGCAACAGGAGCGCTCCGTCCACAGCCTGGTTTTTTACCGCTTCTTCCACCGCTTGCGGAGGGAACTGGGGATGGATCTCGATGCGCGGCAGTACCGCAACTTCCTCCACTGCCTGCTGCTGGGCAAAGCCAGGGATAAGGAAGGGCTGCTGGAGCTTTGCAAGGCCATGTGGCTGGCCCGGCCGCAGTTCCGGCCCCGGTTTGAAGAGCTGTTTGAAGAGGCTTATAAAACCTTGCCTCAATACTGGGCCCAATTGGTGGAAGAACACAAGAGCGCAAAACAACAGGAAGAAAGGACGGAAACGGAAAGAAAGAGCGATCCGCTGCGGTCCGCTGCCGAAACGCCGAAGCCTAACGTGGAAGAATCCCCGGCCAGAAGCGAGCCGCCGCCCAGCCCTTCGCCGCCGCCCGAAATCAATAAAGCGCCGGACTGGAGAGAGATCGAGCTTTCCTTCGACGAAGGCGAGGACAACGAGGGAAGTGTCCCGAAGGAGGACCGCGAAACTCCGTCGCAGCTGGACACGCCCTTCCTGTTTTCCGAAGAAAAATACCTGCCTTTCCAGCAGCGAAAGGCAAAGCAATCGTGGCGGCGGCTCAAACAGCAGAGCATCCGGCAGCCCACGGAGGAAATCGATGTTGAAAGAACAGTGCGCGCCCTGGCCGGCAACGGTTTTTTCTACGAGATTTTCTATGAAACCCGCAAGGTGAGCCGGCAGCACTTTGTCGTATTGTTCGATCATGGCGGTTCTATGACTCCCTATCAATATCTCTTTGAGTTTTTTGAATCAGGGCTGCGGGAAAGCACCAATTATACCCAGATCGAAACGTATTACTTCACCAACTTCCCGCTGTATCACGTTGGGCAGTCCGGCTTGCCCGAGTACCGCTTTTTTACGAGTATGCGGCATACCAACTCGGTTAGCCTGAACAGCCTTTTCACCCGGTGGGAGAAAAAAACGGCTGTCCTGTTTCTCAGCGACGGCGGCGCTTCCCATCCCGGCATCAACCCCGAGCGCGTTCAGGTGACGATGGACCTGCTGCGCCGCCTGGAGGCCAAGGTGGAACACCTGGTGTGGTTCAACCCCTTGCCCCGGCGCTTTTGGCAGGGAACGGCGGCTGCTTTGTTTGCCGGCTCCATTCCTATGGTGGAATGCACGGAGGCGGGGATACTGGAGGCGGTGAGGGGGATCAGGTAGCAGGATTTATGATTTTCGACGTGTGATTTTTGATTTGCCCATTGCGGGCTGACCGACAGGGGCTGCTCCACAAAGGCAAGTCACACATCAAAGATCAAAAATCGCAAATACGTTTCGTTCGCGAGCGTCTACAAGACGCGATGCGGTATAACTTTCCAGTCTCTCTCCGGCTGCCATAGCTTTAGCGAAGGCATGCGACTGGCGTAAATCTGTTTTGGTAATAAACGCAAGTCTGGAGACTTGCTCGTTATGTCGCATCGAGGCACAGCCTCTCGCGAACGGCACGTAACTCTACATCAAAAATAATCAACATGCCACCATTCCCGGAGGTACTGGATAAAGTCGACACCAGCCGCCTGGAGCGCTTCCGGCAGCGCTTCCCGGAGGAGGAATATCTCTGGCTGGCCTGCCACGCTGCCTTTTTCGTGGCCCTGACGCCGGGCCTGCTCTACCGACTATGGGTCAACTTCAAGATGGACGAACAGGGAAAATCCCTGGATATCCCGCTGGACGCAGTAGCTAACCTCCTGAATTCTCCCCTTTGCCAGCCGCTGGGCCATGGGGTTTATGAGCTGCACGAATCGCTTTGGGGGGCTTTGCGGAAGTACCTCCTGTTGCACCCCCGTTTCCAGGGCCGGCGGCAGCACCGGCTGGCCCGCTTCCTGCTGGCCTATCTGGATTATTGCACGGACGAACTGCCTTCTCCTGCCTTCGCCGAGGCACAGCGGTGGACGGCGGAGGCCTACCTCAACCCAAAGGTGGCCGCCCAGCGCCTGCTCGAATCCCTGTCTGACACTGTAGAAGGCAAGGCGGCGGCCAGCTCAGTGGAGGTATTCCTCAACTGGGTCGGCGGGCGGGCACCTGGCAACGAGGACGGCAATGCCGTCAACCCTCTGGCGGCAGCGGAACGCCTCGTCGAAGGCATCCGGCACTTCCAGAAAGGCAACCAGGAAGCTGCCCGGCAGGCGCTGGAAGAACTGTCGAAATACATCAAAACCGGCGGCGAAAAGGGCCCCTACCGCACCAAAGTGCCGGAGGAGGTCCTGGCGCTGATCGAAAAAGCGCCGGAAACAGAGGCGGAGCCAGAGGAACAGGGCGTGGTATATGCCCTGCTGGTTGCCGTCGGCAAAACCGCCTCCGGCCAGGCTCAGGAACTGGCCGGCCCGGCCAACGACCTCCAGCTCGTCCGCGAACAACTGCCGATATTGCTGGAAGGCAGAAAGTATGAAGTGAACGTCCTGGCGGATGAAAAAGCCACCAAAGCGGCCGTTTTGGAACAATGGCGCAATATGGCAGAGCATGCCCGGCCCGAAGACCACCTGCTGTTCTACTTCAGCGGGCATGCCGTGAATAAGAATAAACATTATCTCATCCTGTACGACTACCAGGAGCAGCGCATGTCTAAAGTGGAGAGTATCCGGACGGTAACAGGAGGTGTGATTGACGATGAAGAGTTCCGGGAAGCTTCAGCCGGCTGCCAGGGATACATCACCCTGGTGCTGGACACCCACGCCGGCGGCGAAGGCTGGCTGGATTTGGAAAACGATAAAAACGTCATCCTCTCCGCTACCCTGCCCGGGCAAACCGCCTACGAGCAGCGCTTTGGAGAACGGGCGCACGGCCTGTTCAGCAAAGCCCTGCTGGAAGTGCTGGGCGCCGGGCGGTTCCGGACGCATAAGTGGGTGGTGCGCAAAGCTGCGGAATGGATGAAAGCCTCCTTTGATATGCCGCAACATCCCCTGGTGCTGGGAACCCGTACCGCTCGCCGGCGGACTTTGCTTCGGCCCTGGGAACCGCTGAACTCGAATATGGTTTATTTGCTGGATCTGCTTAAGGCAAATGATGGCCTGAACCGGGATTCCAACCACAGTTTTCTAACGATCCTCCAACTGGCCTGGGCCGACTTTGCCAGAGCATATTCCATGCCCGGCGAAATGGATTTCAAAAAATCCGAAGACATCGAAACAGCGATCGGCCACCTGGAGAAAGCCCTGCTCTTCAAGGGCCAGGACGGCCTCTCCATGACCGTCCCCGGCAAACCCGATGCCGAGCGGGAGTTGTTCCAACTGGAGTTGTCCCTCGAAGAACGCCTGGGCATCCCCGTACACGTCAACCGAAAAAAGAAAGGCGATGGAGATCCGGCTACAAGATGACGAACCGATGAACTACCAGGAGCAGTTTGGCGACAGCCAGATCATCCTGGTGCCGATCCACGAGAACCGGATCGGGGAGGAGGGCTATGAGCAGATGCTCAGGGAGGCGCGCCTTTTTGCCGATACCTACGATAAAATACTGGTGGGGGTGCTGGAAGCGTACTGTACCTACAGCAGCCACCCCATCCTGGGCAATATTCCTGTTTTGCCCGCAGGCCAGGCGGGTTCCGGCACCGTGCCGCGCCCCTTGACCCTCTTCGAAAGCCCGGAAGAAGGCTGGCGGGCAGTAGCGCAGGGGCTGGCGGAATTGCTGGAACCGTATCGGCCCTTTTTCCAGCCCGGCATCCGGGGCCGGGTATTATACGACACAGAGAATAATGCCTGGCGTTTCGATAAGGGGCGCAAAGATGGCGTTTCGATTTGGCACAAGGAGGTATCTCTGGAAGCGGAAAATGGCCCGCTGAGCATCGGCATTGAACGTGTTTTCCCCGAATATACCGTCCTGAAAGGCACCGCCGGTTTTAATACCGGCTCAGAAAAAGTGTTTCCGGCGAAGATCGACTCCGAACCCCGCTGGCAATTAAACCTTCTGGTCCAGGACCACGCCGCCAACAGCAGCCTGGCCGAGGAACTGCAAAACAGCCAGGCCTTACAGCAATTCGGCTGGCATTTCACCAATGAGATTCCCTGGCTGGACTACGTCCTGCACCTCACCCAAACCGATGCCTACCTCACCCGCGCTTTCGAAAACCCCAATGACGAGGACGAGGAGCTGTACCTCAACCCCTACCGCCCGCTGACCAAGCCCATCCCTCTGAGTTCGGGCAAAGAAACCATCGAAAAATTCCTGAAGCAGGTGGCCAACCGGGAGTACCTGCGCCGCCTGGAAGCGCCCTACAACGAGCAGTTGGGCGAAGAGGCGATGGAGATCAAGGTATTCCACAGCCAGGGCACAGACTGGGAAGAACTGTCGCCGGAGGATGGTGTCGTAAACGTCCCCCTCTGGGCAAAGCCGCTGAAGGGGGGCGAGAGCTACGAAAATACCATCCGCATCCAGGCGGCCAACCGATCGGACCGCCCCCTGTACGTCAGCGCTTTCCTGCTGTCCGCCTACTTCAGCAGCGACGGTGGGCTGATAGAAGGCGGCCAGATAGAATTGAAACCAGGAGAGGCGGTTCAGCTTTTTGAACGCGGCGACGGCAGCATCCCCGTGGAATTGAACGGCCGCACGCTGGCGTACAACCTCCCCTTTGAGCCCTGGGAGATCAAATTCCTGGCCAGCCCCCGGCCCTTCTCCACTGACGGCTACTGGATGGGCAACCTGCCCGGCCCGCCGGGATCTTTCTTCCTGGAGGAGGAGGGCTACTTCATGGAAAAAGCCCGCGAGATGGAGCGCATCAAGCCGTTGGAAGGGCAGTGGGCCGCCCCCCTGCTGAAGCTGCGGCTGGAGAACCCGGCTTACGGCCGCCCCCGGTACGACTTCCTTACCAACCTGCTGAGGCGGCCGGACGTGGAGTTTTTCCTGCGGGCGTTGTATTTCGAGTCTCATGCCCTGGCACCGCGATACTGGCTTAAAGCGGGCATCGAATTGCAGGAAGTGGATACCGAATCGCAGGTTGACCCCGACACCATCCCCTTCGAAGGATTTACTTACGCGCCGGATGGCCTGGCCATTCTTGCGTATCAACTGGAACAGCTTACGCCGTTTCTGCGGCAAAGCCCGGAGAAGGGCCTCGTCGTAGCGCTGGGCGACAGCTGGTACAACCAGGCACAGCCGTTGGATATAGCCGAAGAACTGAAGGAAGATTACCTGGTGGTGAAAGCGC
>JAGFJD010000583.1 GCA_024102975.1 Phaeodactylibacter sp.
GACATTTTGGGGGCTACTTGTGTAAAGGTGTGAAAGTGTAAACGTGTAAATGATTGGGAGCCAATTTCTTTTACACCTTTACACGCTTACACTTTTACACGGGCCAGAAAATGTCTAGTGGTGTGACTGAATGATGTAGTAGCGAGTGAATTTCAGGTTTTTCTGCCGGCAAAACAATTCCGTTTCGTGCAGGTTGAAAGGCTGTAATTTGATCCTTCGGGTGACCCTGTTGTACAGCCCCCTTTTCAAATATAACACTTTTTTCCAGGCATGAATAAACAAAACTGGAAAAATACGATTATTTTTTATAGATTTTTCCAAATATGAGGCATAAGCAGGAAGTTGCGCCTCGGCATCAGCTTTACAAGCTGCGTTCGGTTTATTGAAAATAAGGCCACCCTTCTAACGTTGGACAGTCGGGTGGGCCCCGTACATCCCCGACCCTTCGGGTACGGGGCAGGCTGTACACTACCCAGAACCGCCGTTGGTCCCGTACAACATACACAACCCCGGCCCCTTTTGTCCAACGTTAGACGGATACCCGAAAATAATTTATTCCCCCTCCTTTTGATAAGGATAACAACTCCACTTGAACATCAGGAATTTTGTTTGAAACGGAAAGGCGTTTTCGGACACCAAACTGCCGGGGCACAATTCTTAAAAAAGCAGGCTTTCCGTTTATGCCCTTTATTCCCTATTTTTACGTGGCCAGCCCGGGCGCAAAGGGCCGCCAAAGAATAATGGCATTCCGGCAGCGCCTCCCCCAGGAACAACATCAAACGCATCGGCAACCCAACATGAAACTCCGACCCATACCCGTCAGGCGCGCCCTCAACAAAGCCTACCGCAAGGAGAAAGTCCTGCGGGCGGACATCGAGGCCTTCAAGGCCAACCTGCGCACCCTGCTCGAACGCATCGACACCGACGAAAGCGAAGAAAACGCCAAGAACCACCTGCGCGACTTCCTCAACCACACCTGGTACAAGGACCACCACCTCATCGCCACCAAAGGGCGGGCCGACCTGGTGATCCACACCGGAGACAAAGCCGCCAGCCCGGTGGGCGTGCTCTTCGAAGTGAAACGGCCCCGCGGCAAAACGGACCCCCAGGCAGCCGATATGATCAGCCGGGAAAAACCCAACGCCAAAGCCCTGCACGAACTCATCCTCTACTACTTCCGGGAACGAACCGAACACCGAAATACCGACCTGAAATACCTCGTCATCACCGACATCTACCGCTGGTTCGTCTTCGACGCGGCGGACTTCGACAAGCTGTTCTACCAGAACCGCCGCCTGCGCAAAGACTTCGAAGCCTGGCACGACGGCCGCAAGACCCAGGGCACCACCGAGTTTTTTTATCAGGACATCGCCCGCCCGTTCGCGGACGGGCTGGAGGAAGAGCTGCCCTGCGCCACATTTGACATCAGAGACTTCGAAAAGCCGCTGCGCAACAACAGCCTCCAGGACGACGACAAGCTCATCCCCCTCTTCAAGGCCCTCTCCCCCACCCACCTGCTGCGGCTGCCCTTCGCCAACGACAGCAACAACCTCAACAAGGACTTCTACCGGGAACTGCTGCACCTCATCGGGCTGGAAGAGGCCAAAGAGCAGAACAAAAAAGTCATACAGCGCAAGCCGGCGGGCCGGCGCGACCACGGATCCCTCCTGGAAAATACCATCGCCATGCTGGAGAGCGAGGGCCGCCTGCACAAGGCACCCCGCCTGAGCAGCTATGGCGAGGGCCGGGAAGAACAACTGTTCAACGTCGCCCTGGAACTGGCCATCACCTGGATCAACCGCATCCTCTTCCTCAAGCTGCTGGAAGCGCAGCTGCTGAAGTACCACCGGGGCGAGGCCGCCTACCGCTTCCTCAACAGCCGTACCATCGCCGACTTCGACGAGCTCAGCGAGCTGTTCTTCGACGTGCTGGCCAAACAGCCGGCGGAACGGCCGGCCTACGTGCAGAAAAAATTCGCCCACATCCCCTACCTCAACAGCTCCCTCTTCGAAATCAGCGAACTGGAAGACGCCACCCTCCGCATCAACAGCCTCAAGGACCGCTTCACCCTGCCCCTGATGAACGGCACCGTGCTGCGCGACGCCAAAGGCAAACGCCGCAGCGGCGAGCTGAAAGTGCTGGACTACCTCTTCGCCTTCCTCGACGCCTACGACTTCAGCTCGGAGGGCTCTGAATCCATCCAGGAAGAGAACAAAACCCTCATCAACGCCTCCGTGCTGGGGCTCATCTTCGAAAAGATCAACGGCTACCAGGACGGCGCCTTCTTCACGCCCGGATTCATCACCATGTATATGTGCCGGGAAACATTGCGCCGGGCCGTGGTGCAGAAATTTCAGGAGTCGGCTCATTTTGCCGAATTCGACGGCAGCAGCTTCGAGGAGCTGGCCAACTACCTGGGCCGCAAGTACGGCCAGGAGGATTTGCAGGAGGCCAACCGCCTCGTCAACAGCATCCGGGTGTGCGACCCGGCGGCAGGCTCGGGCCACTTCCTGGTCTCTTCCCTCAACGAGCTGATCGCCATCAAGAGCGAGCTGGGCATCCTGCTGGGCCGCGACGGCAAGCCCCTGCCCGTGCGCGTGGAGGTGGAAAACGACGAGCTGGCCGTGGCCTGGCGCCACACCGACGAGCTGTTCGAATACCGCCCCGGCGTACGCGACAGCCAGCGCGTGCAGGAAGCCCTCTTCCACGAAAAGCAAACCCTCATCGAAAACTGCCTCTTCGGGGTGGACATCAACCCCAACTCGGTGAAAATCTGCCGGCTCCGGCTGTGGATCGAACTGCTGAAAAATGCATATTACGTGTCCGCCGAAGCCTCGCGCGAAGGCGGGCAAACATCAAAATTCGGAAATGACCCCGCTTCTCCCGTCTGCTACGCCGACGCCCCGGAACTCCGGGAAGAGTACCGGACCGCAAATTCCGACTTCCCACTTCCAACTTCCGACTTGGAAACCCTGCCCAACATCGACATCAACATCAAGCAGGGGAACTCGCTGGTGAGCCGGTTTGAGCTGAAAGGCACATACAAGCACTTTACGGACCGGGAAAGAAAGCGCCTCAAAGACCTGACCCGCGCCTACAAGGAAAAGGTTGCCCTGTACAAGGACATACCCGGCGCCAAGGGCGTCATCCGCCAGGAGATCGAACAGCTCAAAAAGGAATTCGGCGCCTTTTCTTCCTTCAGGGATAGAGACTACCGGGAGCTGAAAGAGAAGGAAGCCCAGCTGATGCAGAGCGTGATGATCTTCGACAAAAAAGACCTGGAGCAGCGCGAGCAACTGGCACAGGAAGTAGCGGCCCTGGAGGCCCGGGTGGCTGAAAAGCAGAAGGCCTTCTACGAAGACGCTTTCGAATGGCGCTTCGAATTCCCGGAAGCGCTGGATGAGGATGGCAACTACGCCGGTTTCGATGTAGTGATCGGCAACCCGCCCTACATCCGGCAGGAGGAGATTTCTCACCTGAAACCTTACCTGAAGCAGTACTACGCCACCTACAGCGGCACCGCCGACATCCTGGTTTTCTTTATCGAAAGGGGCATGAGCCTGCTGAAGAAGGACGGCCATTTCAGCTACATCATCTCCAACAAATTCATGCGGGCCAACTTCGGAAAGCCGCTGCGCGAGTGGCTGCTGAAGCGCCGCCTCCTGGAGATCATCGACTTCGGCGACCTGCCGGTATTCGAAGAGGCTACCACCTACCCCTGCATCCTGTCCCTGCAAAAGGCCAGGCCTGCCGGCGAGTTCCGCGCCGCCAACGTACCGGAACTGGTGCAGGAGGGCTTTGCCGAATACATCCACGGCATTCAATTCACCTCCCTTCAATCCGCCCTGAGTGAGGACGGCTGGACGCTGGCGGACGCACGCACCCAGCAGCTGCTGGAAAAGCTCAGGCGGGCGGGAATACCACTGGGGGAATATGTGGAGGGGAAGATTTATTACGGTATCAAAACCGGCTACAATGAGGCTTTTGTCATTGATGAAGCCACTAAAGATCAGTTGATCGCGGAAGACCCGAAGAGTGCAGAGGTGATTAAGCCGTTTCTGGCAGGGAGGGATATTAAGCGGTATGTGCCGCCGGTTGCCGATAAGTTCCTGGTTTTTTTCCCCAAAGGCTGGACCAAAGAACAGTTCGGCAATCTTACCGAAGAACAGGCTTTTGAAAAACTCGAATCCTCCTATCCGGCAATCGCAAACCATCTTTTTCCCTTTGCCGAAAAAGCCCGCCAGAGACACGACCAGGGGGACTATTGGTGGGAGCTAAGGGCCTGTGAGTATTATGAGGAATTTGAAAAGCCAAAGATAATGCTTCCGGACATAGCTCTCAAAGCCGAGTGCCTGTATGATTATGGCGGCTATTATTGTGTAAACACGGCTTATATCATTCCAACCGAAAAAACACATCTGTTGGGAATCTTAAACTCTGCTCTTGTCCATTTTTACTACTCCAATATAACTTCTTCCATCCGGGGAGGATATTTAAGGTTCATCCGGCAATATCTGGAACAAATACCAATAAAAGAGGACTACTTACTGAGCAGCGAAATAGGCCAAAAAGTAGAGGAGATCACCACGCTCAAACAATCCGCCCCCACTGCCTCCACCCTCCCCCTCGAGGCCGAGATCGACCTCCTGGCCTACAAGCTGTACGGCCTGAGCTGGGCGGAGGTGAAGGTGGTGGACCCGGAGTTTGGGATGAGCGAGGCGGCGTACGGAGAGGCATGCTCTTAACTCAGGTTCGATAGGTCTGGTGTTAGCGCGGAGCGCCGCAGAGAAAAGCAGCGTACCTCTGTGTTGGCCTCAGAGCATGTTTGGAGGTGGTGCTTTTGAGGCGAAAATGTCAGATTTTGGGTTCTCACGAAGTCTTTGATCCCGACACGTTAGTCGTCGGGGGCATTTTTCCGCCCCATAGCAGCGCTACGGGGCGGA
>JAGFJD010000599.1 GCA_024102975.1 Phaeodactylibacter sp.
TTTAATTGATATGAAGAATAAGCTGAAAAAAACAGGTGTTATACTTTTTTTATTAGGTTTTCCTCTTTTGGTTTTTGGGCAGAAACATGATTATGTGTGGATGTTTGGGTATAATAGCAATGCGACACCTGATTACCCCGGAATAGAAGGGGTTGTCCTGAACTTCAATGACCATCCTCCGGAAGTTACTTATGTGCCATTACAATTAAATTTAAACGTAAGCAGCTCGATCATGTCTGATAAAAATGGAAACCTTCTTTTTTATACTAATGGATGCTCAGTAGCAAATTTCAACCATGAGATAATGGAAAATGGTGAGGATCTTAATCCCGGAGAAGTACATGACATATACTGTGAACCTAATGGGTTGGGATATATAGCTGGAGCCCAGAGTTCAATTGTTTTGCCGCATCCGCGATTAGATAATATTTATATTTTATTTCATAAACACTTGAGCTTAGTTTATAAGCCCGAGTTTGATGGAATAACTGATACACTTTATTATTCGGTAATTGATATGCAGCAAAACAGCGGAAAGGGAAAAGTGATGGAAAAAAATGTTCCTTTGATCACCGAAAATATGTCATATGGCCAAATGACTGCGGTAAAACATTCAAATGGAGCTGATTGGTGGCTTATAACTCCTGCGGATGAATCAAATGAATACTTTATAGTTTTATTGACTCAGGATAGTATAGAGTTTTATTCTGCTCAATCATTAGGGGGGGCATCCAGCCATAACGGGTCTAGAGGAGGCCAAGCTGTAATCTCCCCTGATGGAACAAAATATATTCGATATAGCGCCCAAGATGGAGTTTTCATATTTGATTTTGACCGAAGAAATGGCGTTCTGAGTAATTTTGAATACTTACCTGTTGAAAGTGAAGGCTTAGGTAATGGGGTAGCAGTTTCTCCAAATTCTCGCTTTCTGTACATTTCCGCAAAAGACACTCTTTTTCAATTTGATTTGGAAGTGGAAGACATTTTTTCATCCGGGGTAATCATTGGAGTTTATGATAATTATCTATCTCCATTTCCTACTCAATTTCACAATGCCCAACTCGCTCCTGATTGTAAGATCTACGTCAATTCTTTCGCCACCGTCGACGTCTTACACGTCATCCACAACCCGGACGAGCCCGGCCTGGCCTGCAACTTTGAGCAGCATGCGGTGCAATTACCGTTCAATCATGCCCGCTCCCTCCCCCACTTCCCCAACTACCGCCTCGGTCCCCTGGTAGAAGGAGAAAATCCGCCGCCCCCCTGCGAGCCTGTCGTTTCCACCGAAGAAGAAAACTTTGCTTCCCGGCAGAACGCCTACATCTTTCCCAACCCGGCGCCCGGCTATTTCAAGGTGGTGTTCGAGGAGGCCCTGCGGCGGCCCGGGCGGGTGGTGTTATACAACGGGCTGGGGCAGGCGGCGCTGGAGACTCAGCTAGAGGCTGGCAGCCGGGAATTCCGCATCGAGCTTTCGGGCGTAGCGCCGGGCTTGTATTTTTATGGCGTGTTTCGGGATGGGGTGGCCGTGAAAGGGGGGAAGTTGGTGGTGGCTGGCGGGCGGTAGGGCGGCAAGGCATCGGGAACTCCCTCTCCTTGGGACAGCCAATTCAAGTGCAAGTGCAAGTATCAAGTGCAAGTATCAAGTTCAAGTGCAAGTATCAAGTTCAAGCGCAAGTATCAAGTGCAAATTCAGAGCGGCGCCGTTGTTGAGCTTGAACTTGGCTCTTGGACTTGAACTTTAAAAAGAGGGGAGGCAAGGCATTCAAAGTGCGGAGGAGTTTTTTTCAAAAAACCGAAATTTTGAACAACCTACCCTGTGGAATCTGGCAATGCCGAAATGCCTGCAGCTTTATTCCACAGGGCCTACCCGGCAGGTTAAAATTGGAAAATATGGAAACGTGCGGCTTTGAGATCGATACCGCTAATGTTTTCACTGCCGGCACGGGCATCCGGATGGGCACGGCCCGCAAGGTGCAGGCCCACAAAAACACCATCCTGCTGCAGGACGAAGAAAAAGGGAAAACCGGCATCCGCCTCTCCGGCACAACCGACGCCTGGCTGCGCTGCAACACGGTGATGGGCCCGGCTATGGCGCCCTACTCTGTGGACAGCTACGGCTTTGACGCCACCGGCGCCTCAGGCA
>JAGFJD010000626.1 GCA_024102975.1 Phaeodactylibacter sp.
CAATAAACAATTTGAGTGTGTTACAAAAAAGCGGGGTTACGGAAAGTCGTCAGACGACTCAAAGTCGCAAAGTCGCACGAAAGTCGTCAGACGACTGATAAAACCCGCGAATATGTCACGCACTCAAACAATTTAACCCCGAGCAAAGTCGAGGGGCACCAACAATCAACCAATCAACCAATCAACCATCAACCACATGCTCCGCTCCCTGACCCTCATCATCGGCTTCCTTCCCCTGTTCCTGGCCGCCCAGCCCGTCCAGTTCACCCTTTCCACTGCCCTGGTCAACGACCCTTCCGCCTCGGCCATCCTGGTGAGCAACCAGTACGGCGTTTTGCGGTATTACCAGGTGCTGGAGGAGGAACAACAGGAAGATTTGTCCTTTTCCGTCAACCGGCGGCTGGGCGAACAACTCTCCCTGACTGTCATACGCGCCATAGAGGACAACGGCTTCTTCGCCTTCGAAAACACCACCTACTGCAACCTGAGCAGCGGCGCCAGCATCGAAAAGGCGGCCAACGAAGCGGAAGAAGGCGGCCCCCGCGCTTTCCGGCAGGTAGAGCTGTATGTGGACGGCGTGTCGGCGGTGGAGGACGTCGTCGTCACCGGGCCGGTGGCCATGCAACCTGTCTACCGCATCATCGGCGGGCGGCTGTTCGTCGCCTTTTCGGCCCTGCCCTACAACGGCCTGCTGGTGCTCTTCAAGGTCAACGGAGAGCAGCGCTACCGCTACTTTTATGCTGCGGAAGGCGAGCAGAGCCGCTACGACCTCAGCCTGGCCGAACTGAAAACCGGCCTGGCCGAACGCCGGGTGGGGCTGCCCAAAGACGGCGACTGGGAGGGAACCATACAGGCCTACGACGGCAATGCCGGCCAGTACTTTTGGGCGTACAACAGCGAGCGGATGCGCAAGCCGTTCAACCAGCAATACATCACGGCCTACCTGCCCGGAGAGGCGGCCATCACCCATTTCAACCTCCAGTTGTCCCACCCCGGCGCCGACAGCTACGCCTACTACGGCCGCTACGAAACTTTACCCGATACGCTGCCGGCCTTCTTCTTCGACCCGCTTTTCGCCGGGAACGAAAGCAAGGCCTTCCGCTTCAAAGTGTCGGAAGAAGAGCTGGGCCAATTTTATGAGGTGGATTATGCCTACGAGGGCGGCAGGGGCGTCCCCGGCTCCCGCTGGCGCATCTTCGGCGCCGTCGGGCAGGCCGGCGAGGTCGACTTCATCCTTCCCGACATCCCCGCCGAGCTGTACGAGCTTATGCCTTTCCTGGACAAACTGCTGGAACCTACTGCCGCCGTTAAGCGCATGCTCCGCTGCACCCGCGAGTGCGATTACGACTTCAGCCGGCAACCGCACCTGCTGCAGAGCGAGGAGTGGCGGGTGGAGCATGGGGTGCAGATGAGGGGGCAGGAGCAGGAGTTTTGATATAAAATCCCGGAAAATGGAAGTTTTGGTTTACGACGGCCTGGAAGCCGGGCCGGCAAAGAAACAACTGGAAAAAGTGCTGGAAGCGCTGAAAGCGGGCGACTTCAGGACGGCGGACGTAAAGAAGATGCCCAATACGGGGTATTACCGGGCAAAACTCGACGACAAGAACCGGCTGCTGTTCAAGTTTGGCCGGCATGAAGGCCGGACTTATATCCTGGCCCTGGAAGTGATCCTCAACCACGCCTATGACAAGTCGCGCTTCCTGGGCGGCGCGCAAGTCGACGAGCAGCGCCTGGCCCCCGTGCCCGGCGAAGCTGCCCTGGAGCCGGAATCCGTCCAGCCGCTGGCCTACGTGAACCCCCGGGCGAAAAAATTCCGGCTGCTGGACAAAATCCTGTCCTTTGACGAAGCCCAGGAAGAAATCTTCCGCTACGCCCCGCCGCTGATCATCATCGGCTCGGCGGGAAGCGGCAAGACGGCCCTCACGCTGGAAAAGATGAAAACCCTGAAAGGCCGCCTGCTGTACGTAACCCTTTCGCCCTACCTGGCGGAGCATTCCCGGCATTTGTATTACTCCTTCGGATACGACAACCAGAAGCAGGAGGTGGACTTCCTGTCTTTCCAGGAGTTTTTGCAGACCATTGAAGTGCCGCAGGGCCGGGAAATCAGTTACCGGGCATTCGAGGGCTGGGCCTCCCGTTTCAAACAGGCTTATAAAATAAGGGACGCCCACAAGGTTTTCGAAGAATTCAAGGGCGTGATCACCGGCTCGGTAGTGGACAAGCCATACCTGAGCCGGGAGGAATACCTGAAGCTGGGCGTTCGCCGTTCCGTGTTCACCGAAAGCGAAAGGGGCGCTATTTACGAGCTGTTCGGCAAATACCTCGACTTTCTGAAGCAAAACGGTTATTACGACAGCAATATGGTGGCGTTCAGTTACCTGGACCGGGTGCAGGAGCAGTACGACTTTGTGGTGGTGGACGAAGTCCAGGACATTACCAACATCCAGTTGCGGCTCATCCTCAGGACGCTTGTCAAGCCATCCCAGTTCATCCTTTGCGGAGACTCCAACCAGATCGTGCATCCCAATTTTTTCTCCTGGGCAAATGTCAAGACTATGTTCTACCACCAGGGCCTGGAGGGGGACATCATGCGCATCCTGGCCACCAATTACCGGAATACAGCTGAAGTCACCGAAATTGCCAACCGGCTGTTGCTGGTGAAAAACGCCCGCTTTGGGTCCATCGACAAAGAGAGCACCTATCTGGTCCAGCCCAACTCCCGGCAGGAGGGGGCCGTTGAATTCCTGGAAGACAACCCGAGGCTGAAGCAGGAACTCGACCGCAAAACCGGAAAGTCCGCCCGCTATGCCGTGCTGGTAACCCGCAATGAGGACAAGGCGGAAGCGCGCAGGTTTTTCCGCACCCCCCTGTTGTTCTCCATTCAGGAGGCCAAAGGCCTGGAATACGAAAACATTATCCTCTACAACCTCATCAGCGACAACGAAAGAGAGTTCCGCGAAATCTGCGAGGGCGTCAGCCCCGGAGACCTGAAGGGCGGCCTCGTGTATGCCCGCGCCCGCGACAAGTCTGACAAATCACTGGAAGCCTACAAATTTTACATCAACTCCCTCTACGTGGCCATCACCCGTGCAGTGAAGAACCTCTACGTAATCGAGCGCAACAAAAAACACCAGTTGCTGGCCCTGCTGGAACTCACTGATTTTAAAAATAAAGTGGGCATGAAGGACCAGTCCTCTTCCCTGGAAGAGTGGCAGCAGGAAGCCCGCCGGCTGGAACTTCAGGGCAAGCAGGAGCAGGCAGACGACATCCGGAAAACCATCCTGCGGACCCAGCCGGTACCCTGGGAGGTGATCACCCCCGAAAAGCTGGGCGGACTGCGCGCCGAGGCGCTCGACCCCGCCCGGTTCAATAAAAAGGCCAAGGACGCGCTTTACGAATATGCCCTGTTTTACGACGAGCAGCATACCTTCCAGGCGCTGGCCGAACTCAATTACAAACGCGCTGCCGACTGGCAGAAGAGCGGCGCCGACTATATGCGCCGCCTGCTCAGCGATTATCAGAGAGACAACGTCAGGGCCATCCAGCAACAAGTCCAGAAATACGGCCCGGATTTCCGGAACAAGAGCAATTTCACGCCCCTGATGCTGGCTTCCCTCGCCGGCGCAGCCGATATCATTGCCTTCCTGGCCAGCCTCGGCGCCGACCTGGAATTGGTGGACAACTACGGGCGCACCGCTTTCCGGATTGCCCTGCTCAAAGCCTATCAGGATTCTCAGTTTGCCCGCGAAAAGCTGCCGGCCATTTACCACCTGCTCGAACCGGACAGCATCAAGGTGCGCACAGACGGCAAAATGATCAAAATCGGCACCCAGCAGGCCGAATTCTGGATGTTTAACCTCGCGCTTGCCATTACCCGGGAATTGGTCGTCCACAAGTCCGGACACGGCCTGCCTTCTCTCGAGTCCGCCGATTTCCTTTCGGCGGCGGAGCATTATCCCCTTCGCATCCTGCCGGAGTACCGCCGGAAGCGCGCCTACATCAGCAGCATCCTCTCGAAAAACGAGGTCAACCGCGACGACAAGTACAACAAGAAGCTCTTCGTCCGCGTCCGCCACGGATACTACCTGCCCAACCCCTTGCTGGAAATACAGGTTGGCGAAAGCTGGGTCAATGCTTATGAATTGCTGAACATCGCCGCCATGAAAACGGATGCGAATTTACTCGCCAACTATTGGCTGCGCCTGCTGGAGACCTATCGCGAAATGGCGGCCACCGGCCGGAAAACCGACATGGAGCTGGTTTGGATGCGCCTGAGCGCCGAAGCAGACAGCCCCTTCATGTCGCCTGAATACCGCAGCCTGATCGAACAGCGGCTGAAGGAATGGGCGGCGCAGGAGGGGGGTGAGTAGGGGGGCATGGTTGCATGGGTTTTTACCCGGAAGAGCGAAGCGAAGACGGGCATGGGCCAGGGAAACAATGGGCCAGGGAAACAATGAAACCATATTGTTCCATGTGCGTACATGAGTGCCGATACATTTAACAAAGCAAGAGAAAATCCAATGAAATCAGCAATTGACAGGGCATTTGATTCGACCGGAAGAGACTTCTTTTCCAGGTTTCAGCAATTTGGAGGTAATGTCCTGAACAAAAAGCTTCAGATGCGGCTTCCTGATGATTTCTTTGAAGAAATTGAGTAAGCAGATCGTCGACTAGTGAAGATTGAAGACCGGCGGCAAGTTAAAGGCTTCAGCGACTTTTATTTCCAATTCTTCTTCCAGAGACTTAATCGCATCTTCTTCTAAAATGCTAAAATTCAGTTCCTTTACTATTGAAATAATAGCATTAGCTGCCATCGAATTTATATCTGGCAAAGGATAATTTTCAACATATTGGCTAAAGTACCTTCTTTTCCCGGAATACAGTTTATTGTTAAAGACCAGATCGTGATACTTAGTCATGAACAAAGAGTTCGAAATACCTTGTATTAGAAATAAAATATCTCGTTCCTTATCTTTTGTGGCTGAGATCTAATATCGATAGGCAGGAAGTTGTATCTGAAACATCGAGATTTTCAAATATCTGCCTGGCCAGGAAATTGGCCAGCCCGGGAGGCGTGAAAGTCGCTCCGGTTTCCTTTATCAGCGCTTCATTTGTCATGGTACAAATATAGTCAAAACAAATTGATTTTCAAACAAATGTTTTGTTTCATTTTTCGAAAGGCTTAATAAGGCTGCACCGGGAACGGCTACCCGTCTGACGTTGGACAATAGGCGGAGCTTCACACACCGTACCCCCGCCCCTTACCCCCTCCCGGGCCTACCGCCCACCCGGATACGCCGGCAGCCGCTCGCTCCGGTACACAATATCCGTATGCCCCCAGGCGTCGATGCCCGAGCCATACAAGTTGGCGAAGGTAAGCTCGGCTTCGAATACAACCTCGCCGGCGGGGGAAACCTCCACGATGCGGCATAAAGCCTTTTCTTCGTAGTGGATATTGCCTGAGGCGAGCAGCCGGTTCCCGGACTGGGGCAGATAGTCGGCGTCGCAGATGTTGCGGGAGTAGAAGGCCGGCCCCAGCGCCTGGCCGTATTCCCAGGTTTGGCGGACGGTGCGGGCCGATTCGTCCACTTCGTATTCCACCCCCCGGGAGTGGCGGCTCTGATTGCTGTTCTGAAAATACCTCCTGAAGCCGTTGTCGAAGGACAGGATGCGGCCGCCGGGCGTTTGCATGGCAGCGTGCTGCCCCCAGGGCCAGTCGAAGCCGGCGGCCCGGCCCTGGCCCAGTTGGACGGAGTCCGGGTAGGGTTGGCCCGCTTCGTCCACCGCCGTCAGCAGGAAACCGGCGGTGGAGAAGCCGGTTCCGCCCACGCCGGCGTTGCCCCAGTCCTTGTGGGGCGCCAGAATCCACTGGAGTTCGTTATCGTAGGAAACCTTAAAAATGCCCTGGTGGCGGGCGGAGATGATCAGGCTCCGGTCCGTTTCGTCGTACCAGATGGAGTTGACGTGCAGCCAGTCGCGGCTGTTCCACAGGATGGAAAACCGGTCGTTGTCCATCACCTCCCGCAAATCCCAGGCCTTGACGATGGCGCCGCTGCTGCGGCTGATCTCGACGATCTGGTCGTTGACGGTCTCCAGGCTGTTGTCGGTGACGGCCAGGATCAGGTTGCCGTCGGCTTTTTCGGCGATCTCGTGGTGCTGGTAGTAGCCGTCGAGCGCCCAGCGGTTGACTTCCCGCCCGAGCATGTCGTACTCGTAGATGTCGCTCAGGTGGCCGAAAATCCAGTTGCCGTTCCGCAGGCGTTTTACGGGGTAGAAAAAAGTGCTGAGGGCATCGATTTCGAGCAGCCAGCGGACCGTCCCTTCCGCATCGAAGATGAAAGGGCGGCTGTTCATCAGACCGTCTTTGCTGTAGCTGAAGCCGCAGAGGGTCAGGCCGGGTTCCATCTGCCCGGGTTGTTTTTTTATGATCTGAATATCGGGCAGGTAAGCCGGCAATTCGGGGGTAGATACGGCGAGGGTATCTTTGCCGAAATCGCCATCCTCCCGGGTGATGGTGAAAATGACCCGGTTTTCGGCATCAGGCCGCAGCCCCAGGATGGGCAGGCGGTGCTTCACGGCGGCGGAATCCGGCGAGTGTTGTATCTGCTGGCCGTCGTCGATGAGCCACTGGACCCGTGCCGGGCTTTGGGTAGTTACCTGCGCCAGGGCGGACAGCGGGGCGTTGCCGTATGGGTTGAGCGCCATTTGGATGGGCTGGGCCAGCAGGGCTTCTGCCGGTATTTCTTCCGTTATGTCCGGTACCGGTTCCGGAAGCGCTTCGCCATTTTTTGAGCAGGACAGTAAGGCAACGACAAGGGCGAGCGCACAACTGCCCATGATACTGCGGCGCCGCAGCAGGTTCCGGGCATTTCGGGCGGCCGTTCTCTCTGAGGGGTGGGGCTGGCCATATACAAAACCCGTTTCCCCGGAGCGCCTGCCCTTCGCCGGCTGGAAAAAAGCTGCTGTGCCGCTGGAATTCAGAGCTTGTGCGTTTCGTAAATCCATGGTGGATGTTTTCATGATCTCTCAATACCGCGCGCACTCCGGGCGGCTTATCGCTCTGCCTGCCGGGCCGCCTGCGATGGAAGTGCCGGAGTTCTGGATTCCTGCATAATACACAGGTGCCTACCCTGCATTTCCCCGCATTTCCTCCCCGTACAACAACCCCAGCACCCGCTCCGGCGTCATCGGCGCGTGGTAGAGCCGGGGTGCCTCCGGGTTGAAGGCCAGGATGGCGTCGTACAGCGCAAAGTAAGCCCCGATCCCGTACATCAGGGGTGGCTCGCCGGTGGTTTTGCTTTTGTAGATGGCCCGTTCGCTGCCCTCGCTGCCCAGGAAGTGGACGGTGACCTCGGCCGGCACGGAATACAGGTCCGGTATTTTGTAGTTGGACAGGGTACGGGACAGCAGCCGGCCCTCCGGGCTGTGCTGCAGGTCCTCCATGGTCATCCAGCCCATGCCCTGCGCCAGGCCGCCTTCGACCTGCCCCAGGTCGACGCCTTCGTTCATGCTGCTGCCGAAGTCGTGGACGATGTGTGCCGCGTCGAAGGAGTAGATGCCCCGCAGGCAGTCGACGGTGCAGAGCAGGGCGGCGGTTCCGTAGACGTGGTAGGCAAAGGGATGGCCCTTCCCGGTTGTCTTGTCAAAATGGATTTCGGGGGTGGCGTAGTGGCCCTTGGCGCTCAGGTTGATGCGGCGGGAAAAGGCCAGCTGTATCAACTGCTGCCAGCTCATATCCTGCTCCTCGCCGTTCACCCGTACGGCATTGTCCCGCAGTCCGATGGTATCCTCCCGGCTCAGCCCGAGTTCTTCCCGCACCAGGCCAAAGAGGCGTTCCCGGACCTGCCCGCAGGCGTCCTGCAGGGCCTTGCCGTTGAGGTCCGACGTGGCGCTGGCCGCCGAAGGGGAGGTGTTGGCCACCCGGGTAGTGTTGGTGGTTTCGATCCTCACCTGCTCCAGGCGCAGGCCGAACTCGCGGGCGGCTACCTGCACCATCTTGGTGTTGGCGCCCTGGCCCATCTCTACGGCGCCGGTGCTGATGCCGACGCTGCCGTCGCTGTACACGTGCACCAGGGCGCGGGCGTGGTTCATCATGGTGTTGGTGAAGGAGATGCCGAAGCAGACGGGCATGAGGTGCAGGCCTTTCTTGCTGAGGCTGTGGCCGGCGTTGTACTGCCGGACCTCGTCCCGCAGGGCGGCGATGCCGTTCCTTTTGATGTTTTCCATCCAGCAGCGGCGGGCTTCGCTGTCGCGGACCACCTGGCCATAGGGAAAAACGTGGCCGTCTTCCAGCAGGTTTCTTTGCTGAATTTCCATCGCATCCACCTTCAGCGCCCGGGCAGCGTGGTGGATGGCCGCCTCGATGACGAACATGCCCTGCGGGCCGCCGAAGCCCCGGAAGGCGGTGCTGGGGGCGATGTTGGTGCGGCAGCAATGGGCCGTCAGGCGTGCGTTGGGCACGTAGTAGCTGTTGGTAGCGTGGAAGAGGGTACGCTCCAGGACGGCAGGCGACAGGTCGGCCGCCGCGCCGCCGTTCTGATAAAAGGTGGCCTCATAAGCCAGGATGTGCAGGCCCTCGTCCAGGCCGATGCGGTAGTCGCTGTCGTAGGGATGCCGCTTGCCGGTCATCAGCAGGTCTTCGTGGCGGCTTAGGATATACTTTACCGGTTTTTTTAGAATATGGGCCGCCAGGGCTGCCATGGCCGCCCAGGGGGAAGCCTGGTCTTCTTTGCCGCCGAAGCCGCCGCCGATACGGGTGACGTCGACTTCCACCTGGTTCATCGGGACGCCCAGCACCCGCGCCGCCGCCCGCTGCACCTGCGTCGGCCCCTGGGTGGAGCTGTGGATGAACACCTTTCCTTCCCTCGGCAGGGCATAGGCGCCCTGGGGCTCCAGGTAGACGTGCTCCTGCCCGCCGGTGTGGGCCGTGCCTTCAAAGACGTATTTGCATTGGGCGAAGGCCGCCTCCACGTCGCCCATCTCGAACCTGCGGGAGCCGGCCAGCAGCTGCCCCCGGCGGAAGGCTTCCCGCGGATCGGTGACGGCGGGCAGCTCTTCGATGTCGGCCCGGATATGGCGCACGGCCGCTTCGGCGGCTTCGGTCGTTTCGGCGACGATCAGGGCGATAGGCTGTCCGATGTAGTGGGCCTCCTCTTCCGCCAGCAGGGGCTCGTCGGGCACGATGTTGCCGACCTGGTTCTCGCCGGGGATATCCCGCCAGGTAAAGATGCGGACTACGCCCTCTGCCCGGGCGGCGGCTTCGCAATCGAGGCGGCGGATGCGGCCGTGGGCTACGGGCGAGGAGAACACCCGGGCATAGAGGGTGCCGGCGTATTCCGGGATGTCATCCAGGTAGAGGGACTGCCCGCGGGCGTGGTTGGCGGCGTCCAGGTTGCCGGAGAAGGGGCGGGTGGTCAGGGCGGCTTTTTTGTTCATGGCCTGCTTGGGCTGTTTTTTGAAATCTTCACGGATGCCAAGTTAAAGAATTATCGGGCGCTGCACAACTGCTTGGGTTTCCGGCCTGATAGCTCGTCGAAGTCTCCAGACTTCGACGCCTGATAGCTCGTCGAAGTCTTCGACGCTCGACGCCCCCCCCTGAATCTTCATCCCGGCAACGCCAGTTTCCCCAAATCAATCCTCCCCGCCGCCGCTTTCTGAAAATGCGCCAGCACCAACTGCCGCAGCAGCAATCGCTTATATTTCGCCGAGCCGCGGGCGTCGCTGATGGGGGAGATTTCCTCCTGCATCGCCGCCAGGGCTGCTTTCAAAAGTTCCTCGTCCAGCACTTCGCCCTGCAGGGCGGCGGCGGTTCGGCGCAGGTACATCGGGATGGGCCCGACGCCGCCGGCGGACAGGTGGGCGGTGCGGATAGTCCCATCCACGTCAATCTCCAGGAGGGCAGCGGTATTCACCGAAGCGATGTCCAGGCAACGGCGGGCGCTCACCTTTTCGAAACTGAAGCACAGGCTTTTTTGCGGTATGTCGAATTCAATGGCGGCCAGGCGTTCCTCGGGGCGGCGGTCCATTTTTTTGTAATCCAGGTAGAAGTCCTTCAGCGGCAGGGTGCGTTCCCGCCGGCC
This sequence comes from Phaeodactylibacter sp., assembly GCA_024102975.1. Classification (GTDB taxonomy): domain Bacteria; phylum Bacteroidota; class Bacteroidia; order Chitinophagales; family Saprospiraceae; genus JACJXW01. The sequence goes on from JAGFJD010000626.1 coordinate 10,080, forward strand.
GTCCTGCAGGCGGATCTCGCTGTCCAGCGCCAGGAAGAGGATGGTGAAGTCGCCGATGGGGGAGGCGTTGATCAGGTTGCCGCCCACGGTCGACATATTGCGGATGGGCGTGGAGGACAGCAGGTGGAAGAAGCCGTCGGCCGGGTTGAGGACGGACTGGAACAGCTCTGATTCCTGCAGGTCGGTGGCGGTGGCGGCGGCGCCGATGATACAGCGCCCGCCTTCCTCCCGCACGCCTTTCAGGGCCGGCTGGTTAAAGACGGGCTGGACGGCGCTGTGTTGAACCTTCCGGGGGGCCTGCACCAGCAGGTCGGTGCCCCCGCCCAGGAACAGGGGCGCGGCGGATGCGGTTGCCTCCTCCGGCAGGCCCTGGCGGGTAGGGCCGGCGATGGCCGCCAGGCGGGCCGCCATGTCGCGGAAATAAGCCGGCAGGTAGCCCTGGCGGATCAGCGTTTCCAGGCCGTAATCCGTTGCCGGCAGCTCTTCGGCAATGCGCTGAGCCGCCCGTTCGATGGATTTGTAGCCCGTACAGCGGCAGATGTTGCCGTCGATGGCCTGGCGGAGCTGTCCGTAACCGGGCCGCCGCCCCCCGAGCAGGGCCCCGGTGAGCGACACCACGAAGCCGGGCGTGCAGAAGCCGCACTGGCTGCCGTGGCAGTCGGCGATAGCCTGCTGCACGGGTGTCAGCTCCGCTCCGTTGATGCCCTCGATGGTGACGACGTGCCGCCCCTGAGCGTTGGCCAGCGGCATGATGCAGGAACACATGCTCCGGTATTGTACGCTATCTCCCTCCAAAGCGCCCACCAGCACCGCGCAGGCGGCACATTCGCCCTCCTGGCAGACGAGCTTGGCGCCCTTCAGCCCCTGCTCGTTGCGGATAAAGCCGAGCAGGCCGGCGCCGGGCGGGGCGTCCGTGCGGATCTTCCGTTCGTTCAGGTAGAATTCGATCATGGGACAATATAAGGATTTTGGAGTGGAAAATAAACCAGCGCTCAAACCAACTGATGCCGGACATTTTGTGGCTGTTTGGGTAAAGGTGTTAAGGTGTAAAAGTGGAAAGGTGTAAAAGTGTAAATGACTGGGAACGCTGGGTTTTTACACCCTCACACATTTACACGATCTGGCCACACTACTGGACATTTTGGTCCCATTTGTGTAAATGTGTAAAAGTATAAACGTGTAAATGGCTGGGAACCCGCGTTCTTTTACACCTTTACACACTTACACTTTTACACGCCCCGGCAAATGTCCAGCAGTGTGTGATTACCCCACAAAGCCCTACCCTGTGCCTATACAAAACAGTAAGTTATTCTTATTAAATTTGCAAAACCCTTTGCGGCCGCTGTGGTTAAACTAAACATCCGGACAGATACCAAAAAGAACAAGCAATTGCCCATGAAACAATTAACCGCCTCCCTTTTTGCCCTCGCCTTATTCGCTGCGCTCGGGTTCTACGCTCCGGCCGGGGCGCCAGCTGATGATGCCGCCGGGCGCATCGCCCGGGCCTATGCCGCCGATTTTTACCGCTTTCAGGCAGAGGTGGGCCGGCTGGCCGCTCTTGCCCGGCACCAGGCGGAGATTCCCCTGTTGCGCGAGCAGCTCGCCAATGCCCGGCTCGCCTTCAAGCGGGTGGAATACCTGTTCGATTACACCAAAACGCATTATAACTACCTGCACGTCAACGGCCCGCCCCTGCCCAAGATCGACAAAGAGGACGTCAACGGCGACATCGTCGGCCCCAACGGCCTGCAGGCGCTCGACGAGCTGCTCTACAGCGACGAAGCGGAGGAGCAGCGCGCCCACATCCAGGCGCTGGCCGCCGAACTTCAAAAATCGGTGGATTTCATCGCCGGCGTGCACCTGCCCCTCAGCCTGACCGGCGTACAGGCAATCGAGGCCCTGCGGTCGGGCATCGTCCGCCTCTTTACCCTGGGTCTTACCGGCTTCGACACGCCCGGATCGGGCAACGCCCTGCCGGAGGCCGTCGCGAGCCTCCAGGCCATGGAGCAGGCCTTCCTGCTGTTCGAGGGCAGCGTAAGCCCGGAGGCGCGGAAAGAATACCAGGAAGCCAAAAAGCTGTTCCGCAAAGCCTACTACCTGCTCCGGGCCAACCAGGACTTCGACTCCTTCGGCCGGCTGGAGTTCCTGAAGCAGGCCGCCAACCCGCTCTACGAAAAGCTGCTCGACTTCCAGCTGGCCAACGGCATCGGGGCCGGCCCGTTCAAATACCAGGCGCAGGACATGCGGGCGCGCAACATGTTCGACGAAAACTTCCTCAACACGGGCTTCTATTCGGAGCTGTCGTACGCGCCCCTCAGCAACCCGGCGGCCGTTGCCCTGGGCAAGGCCCTGTTCTACGACCCCATCCTGTCGGGAGACGGGAAGTTGTCGTGCGCTTCCTGCCACGACCCCGCCCGTGCCTTCACCGACGGCCTGCCGAAGAGCAAAACCCACATCCCCGGCAAGTTCACCCGGCGCAACTCCCCGACGCTGATCGACGCCACCTATTCCTCCCGCTACTTCTGGGACATGCGGGAGGTGACCCTGGAACGGCAGGTGGCCCACGTGGTTAACGACACCTTGGAGTTCAACACCGACTTTTATGAGATCGCCGCCCGGCTGCGGCAGAGCGAAACCTACGTGCGGATGTTTGAAGAAGCCTACGGCGGCATCGGCCGGGAAGACATCTACAGCCGCTCGATCAGCAACGCCCTGGCCGCCTACGTCAATTCGCTGACTTCCTTCAACAGCGCATTCGACCGGTATGTGCGCGGCGAAACCGGCGAATACCCGGCGGATGCCGCCCGCGGCTTCGACCTGTTCATGGGCAAGGCCGCCTGCGGCACCTGCCATTTCGCCCCGGCCTTCAACGGCGCCACCCCGCCCTTTTACATGGAGACAGAATCGGAAGCGCTGGGCGTCACCCTTGGCCTGGACACCCTCCACCCGCAGCTGGACCCCGACCCCGGCCGGGCGGAGAACGGCCTGCGCAAGGACGCCCGCCCCCACTACCTGTACTCCTTCAAGACCGTCACCGTGCGCAATGCCGCCCTGACCGCCCCCTACATGCACAACGGCCTGTTCAACACCCTGGAAGAGGTGATGGAGTTCTACGACCGCGGCGGCGGCGCCGGCATGGGCCTGGACGTGCCCACCCAGACCCTGCCCCCCGACCCCCTCCGCCTGACCGAACGGGAAAAGGCGGACATCATCGCCTTTATGCACACCCTGACGGATACTTCGGGGCTGACCGTCCGGAATGTCGTGCTGCCTGAGTTCGAAGGGCATCCGGAGTGGAATGAGCGGGGGGTGCGGTGAGGGTTTTGGGTTTTGGGGTTTGGGTTTTGGGGTTTTTGGGTTTTGGGTTTTGGGGTTTGGGTTTTGGGTTTTGGGTTTTGGGGTTTGGGTTTTGGGGTTTTGGGTTTTGGGGTTTGGGTTTTGGGGTTTTGGGGTTTTGGGGTTTGGGTTTTGGTTTTGGGGTTTTGGGGTTTTGGGTTTTGGGTTTTGGGGTTTTGGTTTTGGTTTTGGGTTTTGGGTTTTGGGGTTTGGGTTTTGGGTTTTGGGTTAACCTTGATAACTAGCAATCTTAGATTAAAGCAGGCTGGCATTCTAACGTTGGGCCGCCCGAGTGGGCATCGTA
>JAGFJD010000617.1 GCA_024102975.1 Phaeodactylibacter sp.
ATACTGCCACCCCACCGATAAAAGCCCCATCGTCAATATCAATATAACGAAACTCACTCAATAAACCGGTTAGCCTGTTAAAATCAAAAATAAACAAGCCATCTGCTGGAGTATAACGGATGTAGAAGCTGCCGTTTGGCGAAAAAACAGCCTGGCCGCCAGCTTCTCCTTCCAATACGGTTGCGCGACCGATCTGTTGTTCAAATACTGCCTGTATTCCATCTTCAGATAGCAGAAAGGTATAATATTCATTGGTCAGGTATTGAGGGACCATGACCCACCAATCAATCCCATTTGCATGTTTTACGGCTGTGAGTTGCCCCATTCCCAGGCTATCAGCTATCACAGGATGATTTTTAACTAATATATTCTCTTGGTTTGTCAATGTATCTATTTCTATAATAGTATTCAACAAGCCTGTAGTTAATGCAATCGCCGGCGAGTTTTCAGCATATTCTAAATGGGAATACAATAGGTAGTACTTATTGAGATCATTTGGAGCATTAAGCACTAATGCACTTTGAGGGCCGGCAGGATACCCATTTTCACAAAAGTCTTCCCCGATTTCCCCAATGTTTAAACTATCCCCATTAGAAATAATATGATGAGTCCAATCTGCTATAGCACATCCATTAGTATAGAACAATAAATTACCTAAGGGGCCACTGATTGTAGCATTAGTTACATAAAGGCTTATATTTATTGATTCATAGAAAATACTTGGTGGAGATTGATTGAAATCTATGATAATCCCTTCTACACCGGGGTAACCAGATGTCGCATTGCTGTTATACCCAAAAAGCCAGATGTAGTCATGTTTTTGACCTACGGCCGATGAGCAAAAGCAAAACAGGAACAATATTGTTATCGTTATATCTTTTTTCATGGGCTTTACCGAAAGGAAAATGGTGTTCCCGGATAAATTTCCAGGAACACCATTAAGGTCATCTAATAATTACTAGTTTGTGGGCATTATCGAGGCCTTCTACTCCAAGCAGCCTACAATAAAATAATCCGGCCGGCAGGTGTCCGGTATCAATGCTAAATACCGCTTGCCCGGCTTCTAAGGCGTATACTTGTTGCATTCGCCCTTGAGTGTCATAAATAACAATGGTGGCATTTCCATCAAGAGGTTGAGCGAACGTTATTTGTATTTCGTTTCTCGCTGGGTTGGGTATTAGCCGGAATGCGGAAACTGCATTCACTTTGGTTGTCTTTGGCCTCGCCTCCGGCTCAGAAGCGCAACGCTCTTCATCTTCATACTTCACCAGTGGGTCGATGAGGCTGTACAGGCTTCTCGCCATAAATACAGCATCCCCGCCTGCCAGGGGGCATTGGTTGGCTATAGTCCAAAGATCTGTTATCTGAGCCTCGGTGAAAGTGTCGACGCCCATAGCCACCGTTTCCAGGAACAAGCTATTGACGTCCTGTTCATTTACCTCAAACACTTCATTTGCTGAAATAGAACTATTGCTCATTTCCGCCTCCTCCAGAAAATCCTCCCGGTACAACTGAATGGCTTCCATTTGATCTGCCCCCTGTTGGCGCAGGTAGGACAGGCTATCCAGTAGGCTCTGATGTTTAGCCAACAGAGCTGCCGTATCTATTTCGATACCAAAATTGAACTGCCAGTCCACCCAATGCAGGCTGTCCAGCTTGCTTTCCATTTCGCTTTGCAAAGAATCCAGGGCCGCCGTTGTGTGTTCTCCAAGGGTAAAGGCAGCATTCAGGGTAGTGTCCACCAGCGAAAAGTCGCCGACAGTTGTACTTTCATATTCATCCAGGAAATCCTCTTCCCAGGATTCCAGTGCTTCTTCCTCCTTGTTCAGCAGGCGATAATACAAGTGGCGCTGCCCCGTCCACTTTAAAGCTTCTTCAAATTTCGGGGATTCAAAGCTTCCGTCGGCCAGCTTTTGCAAAAGTTCGTCTTCTTCGCCGGGCTCTTCGCCGGAACCGGGAGTAGTGGTGGAGCAAGCGTCTCCTGAATCAGTAATACATTGGAAAGTAGTTCCTGGATCAACAACTTGAGGATCAAACCATTGAGCATTTGCCTCGAAAGAAGGTAAATAAACACAATTTTGTGTGCTTGAAGAATCTTCTTCAACGATAAAAGCTGATAATAATACGTTCGCAGGTAATTGAGCCAAATGCCTGGCCCCGGTCCCCCCATACGTTCCACACCAAAGGTTCCCATGATGCTCCTGCAACCCAATCGCCCCCGCCTCCTCAATCAGCAAGCCGTCGAAGTGGTCCTGTATGGTATTGCCCTGGAATTGCACCGCATCCCCCATCCCCTCAAAGCGGAAGCCCAGGCGGGTATTGCTCGTGGTGTTG
>JAGFJD010000619.1 GCA_024102975.1 Phaeodactylibacter sp.
GACATTTTCTGGCCCGTGTAAAAGTGTAAGCGTGTAAAGGTGTAAAAGAAATTGGCTCCCAATCATTTACACGTTTACACTTTCACACCTTTACACAAGTAGCCCCCAAAATGTCCAGTGGTCTGCACCTCATGTATTGCAACGGAGTATAACTCATTTTTCCTAAATTGCCCTGGCAATAACCCACAGCCTAACCTCTATGAAAATACCGTCTTTTCCCTTACGTCAAGTTCGACTGGTAGCCTCCAACTTCGGCGGTTCGGCGTTCGGTTGCTCCGGGATGGCTCCTGAATGCGCGAACACCGAATTGCGAATACCGAACACCGGATGGGGATTATGTATCGGATACCGGTTAATCTGTTTTTTTCTGGCTTTGCCAGTCTTGTTAACCGCCCAAATCCCCGCTAACACCATCGGCGCCAACCCGCTCTCGCTGAAGTGGTACCAAATCCATACGGATCGGGTGCAGGCCATTTTCCCGCAGGGGCTGGAGCCGGCCGGGCAGCGGGTGGCCAATGTGGTGCATTATCTGTGGGAAAACAATACCGAATCCATTGGCGAAGGCAAGCAAAAAGTGACCATCCTGCTGCAGAACCAGACGATCATTTCCAACGGTTTTGTCACCGTCGGCCCTTTCCGGTCGGAGTTCTACATGACGCCGCCGCAATTCAACTACACCACCAACTGGCTGGACGGGCTGGCCATCCACGAATACCGGCACGTGCAGCAGTTCGGGAACTCGAAAAACGGCGTGACCCGGCTGGTGAAAACCCTCTTCGGCTCCTGGGGCTGGGGCGGAATGTACGGCCTGGCCCTGCCCCGCTGGTACCTGGAGGGCGACGCCACCGTGATGGAAACGGCCCTCACCGCTTCGGGCCGGGGCCGCCTGCCGGCTTTCGCCATGGAATACCGCTCCCTGCTGCTCAGCGATATCCGGTACTCCTACGAGAAGGCCGCCGCCGGCTCGCTGAAGGATTTCGTGCCCGACTGGTACAACCTGGGCTACCACCTGACGGCCTACGCCCGCCGGGAATTCGGCAGGGAAATCTGGGCGGGCGTCATCGCCGACGCCACCCGTTACCGGGGGCTTTTCTACCCTTTCAACCGAAGCCTGAAAAGGAGGACGGGGCTGAGTACGAAGGCGTTGTATCAAAATACCATGCAAGAGCTGGAGCAGGCATGGAAAACGGAGGAAAAGGGCAACGCTGCTTCTCCCGCAAAACAAGTCAATACGGCGCCCAAAAAGAACATTACGCATTATACCAATCCGGTGTACCTGGACGGGAACACGCTCGTGGTGGCCAAAAGCGGCTACGACCGCATCCCTGCCTACTTTACCATCGGGCCCGATGGCCGGGAGCAGAAGCTTACCGAGCCGGGGATCACCTTTGAGCCTTTAAACACCACCTTGTCCCTGGCCGGCGGCCGGCTCTGCTGGGCGGAGATCGGTTACGACCCGCGCTGGCACAACAAGAACTTCTCGATCGTCCGCACCTGGGATATCCAAACCAGGCAAAAGAAGAAACTCACCGCCCGCACCAAATATTTTGCGCCGGCCCTTTCCCCCGATGCCCGGCGGATTGTTGTGGCGGAAGCGGATGAGCAAGGGCAGTACCGCCTCGCTATCCTGGAGGCGGAAACCGGAGCGCTGCTCCGCGAATTGCCCAACCCCGGCAATTATTTTTACAGCTTCCCGCGCTGGGCGGAAGATGGCCTGCACATCGCGGCGGTGGCTCAGGAGGGCGAAACCCAGGCTCTGCACCTGATCCAGGCGGAAACCGGGGCGGCGGAAGTCCTTATCCCCCCTTCTGCGCAACAAATCAGCCACCCTTTTCCGAAGGGGGAATACGTCTATTTCTCCGGAACCTACACGGGCGTGAACAACATTTTTGCCATTCGCCTAAAAGACAAAGCCCTCTTTCAGCTGACGGCCTCTCCCCTGGGCGCCTTCCAGCCCGCCGTTTCTCCGGACGGGCGGAAGCTGGCCTACAGCGAATTTCATCCCAGGGGGTATAACCTCATGGAAATAGAATTGGACGCAGCCTTGTGGAAACCGCATCAGGGAGGCAGCCCACGTGGCATGGCGCATGCCGAAACACTGGCGGAGCAGGAAGGCGGCAGCATCGTGGATAAGGTTGGGAATGAAGTATTTCCGGTCAAAAAATTCAACAGGTGGAGCGGGATCGTCAACCCGCACAGCTGGCTGCCGCTGCTTGAACCTCCGGTTGTCGGCGCCAGTATCCTTTCCGACAATAAATTCGGCACCCTGTCGATGGAAGCCGGCGGGTTTTATAACGTGAACGAACAGGAATGGTCGTTTTCAGCCGGCGCCTCCTACGCGGAGCTTTATCCCTACATCAATGCCAGCTGCGTTTCTTCCAACCGCTCTGCGGTGATTTATAATTTCGCTCCGGCGAATGACACCACTATTTACTCCAATGCCTACGTCGAAGGCTGGCGGGAGAACAGAATCTCCGGCGGCCTGGCCCTTCCGCTGAACTTAACCAGAGGCAACTTCTTCAACAGCCTGCTCCTGCGGGCCGACTACCAGAACATCGGGTTGGCTGTGGACGGCAACTTCGACAACCCGGCCAATTCGCGGGACACGTCCATCGTTGGGCCGGGAAGAATCAATGAACTGGATTTCCTGTTCAAAGAGCCTTTGCGGAGTACCAACCTCGACGCTATGAGCCTCCGCCTGGTTTTCCGCTGCTTCCGGCGCCGGGCCCTCCAGCACCTAAACCCCCGGCTGGGGCTTTATCTCGATGTGCGCTACCGGAGCACCTTTGGCGACGATACCTACCAGAGCGACGTGCTGCTGGGCAGGGCCGACTTCTTCCTGCCGGGGCTGAGCCGCAACCACAGCTTTGTCGTCAACACGATGTACCAGCGGCAGGACGTGCTCGACAATTACCGGTTTTCCAATTTGTTCGTCTATCCGAGGGGGTACAGCACCGTGTTCGGGGACGAGGCATTCAAGCTGGGCTTCAACTACACCCTGCCCCTGTTTTATCCCGACCGCGCCCTGGGCGGCCTGGCCTTCCTCAAACGGGTGAAGGCCAACGCGTTTTACGACCACGCCTGGCTCACAGCGGATACGCCTTTCACCGGCAACTGGGCCCAAAACTCCACCGGCCTGGAACTGACGTTCGACGCGCGCTTCTTCCGGCTGCTGGAGGTGGATTTTGGGGTGCGGTACAGTTATGTCCTGGGGGATGATTTTGAGCCGGGCCGGCGGCATCAGTTTGATTTTCTGCTGTTGAGCATTACGGAGTAGAACTAAGGAAGGTTAGAAAGTAACATGAGGTTTGAGGTTAAGGCTGAGGCTGAGGGCGAGAGAGGACGGCCGCAATCCCTTAGCCTTAACCTCAGCCTCAACCGGCCTGAGTTCACTGAATGGCAACACATCCAGGCCAAACCTCACGTTGAGTAGCTATCCGCTCACCGCCACAAACTCCCCTTCGTTGCCGACAAACAGCACCACATAAGCTTTCAGGTTCTCCAGCTTTTGCAGGTAACCGTCAGCGCGGAGATAGCGCTGGAGTTGCCCGACGGCTTCATTTTTTACGGCTTCCGCCCTGGCGGCGTCCGCTTTTTTGAGGTATTTGAGCTCTATGGCGAATTGATATTTCGTTTCGAAAGGCGGGCGTTTTTGCAATAAGATATCGACGTATCCCTTTTCGGTTGCCGATTGCCTGACTTCGAATTCATGATGTATCGTATAAGCTCCTATGTTAAAAAGGGCCGAGGTAAAGATGGCTTTGATGTATTTTTCATTAAAATTCATTTTATCCCGGGTCGAAAGCGCTGTCAGGATTTGTTCCGTATAGGCAATTAAGGGTTGAATCTGGTTGTCTAAGGCTAAAACCTTGATGATTCCATGCAAGTCTATTTCATTGCCTGCGAGCCTGCTTCGTTCTCTTATCACCTGGTGAAAATATTGATAGTACAGTTGTTCGATCACATAATTAGGCATTTTGAATCGTACGCCAGCCCAATCGCTTTCGACAATCGTGATAATTCCCGTATAGTACAACAAGCTGATAAAATCATTTCTGTCAAACCGCCGCTCCAGTTCAAATTGCCGGACCAATTGTACGCTGATTTGCCCGGTGGTCAGCAATTCGTCCAGATATAACAGGTGTTCCTTTTCTTTGCCTTTGATTTTAAACAAGCGGCGGATTTTGCTGTAATCGCTGGCGATATTGGGGTCTAACAAATCCTCGGGATAACGTTTATCGCGGATGTATTCAGCGGCAAAGTACAGCACCATATCCGGATTGTAGACCTGCTCCGCAGCTTCTTTTGCAAACCGATAACCATTATACCATCCTTTCATCAGCGCCAGGACCTCTTCCTCCTTTTCCTCGGGTATGTCGATTCCTCTCAGAATATCTCTTACTTCGCTTTGTGTAAAGCCCATCAAGGCATTGAATTCCTCGCGCAGGCTGATATTGGTGGAAATGTTAAACCCGCTGGTGAGGCTGTCCAGGGTCAGGGGCGAGACGCCGGTAATGAACAGCCGGTCTATCGTCCCGCTCTGCGTACCTACTTTGACGGCCTCGTAGAATTTACGCACAAAGCCGTTTTTGCCCACCATTTCCTGAAAATCATCAAAACGAAACGAGAGGATTTCATTGGCGAAATGGTCGTATTCGTCTATCAGGAGGTAAATCTTGTGATCGGATGCTTTTAGCTTGGTTGCCAAAAGCAAGCGTTGCAAAACATGAGCAGGGAAAGTTGCCTCTTTGGCACCCTGGACGTCCTCCTGGTTGAAAAATTGGGAATACCTCCCTAAAAATTCCAGCGCGCCGTTTTTTACGTTGTGTAGAAACGACTGATAGGTGCCTTCAAAGGAAGAAGTATCCATTTGAGAAAAATCAAACTTCAGGATGAGGTATTTATTGGCCAGTGCCGTCGGCCGCCGGCCGATATAGTACTTGCCGAACAGGCGCTCAAATTTGTCCTTGTACTGAAGGCCATAGTAATATTCCAGCACCGAAAGGAAAAGGCTCTTCCCAAACCGGCGGGGGCGCACGAAAAACAGATACCGCTGGCTCAGGCTTTCCAGTTCTTCAAGGTAGGGCGTCCGGTCGACGTACAAATAGCCCTCGCCGGACAATAGCTCAAAGTTGCTGATCCCATACGGAAGTTTTGTCATGGGGCTTTGGTTTTCGGGGCAAAGATACCCAATTTTTGC
>JAGFJD010000658.1 GCA_024102975.1 Phaeodactylibacter sp.
ATGCCAGTATATACTGACCCGGCGGGTTTTGTAGTCGACAAAACCTGCCGTGCGTCAGTATAACAGCGTACATTTTGGAAGTTTTCATTCCGAAAACCACAAGAGGGTACAAACCAGAATCGCACCCGGCTGCGACCCCCCCCTTTGCCTTGCAGCCCTCTGCCCGGTGGCTGCGGCCAGGCAACCTGTGCCCAGGCCAGGAATAAATGCACTGTCAATTTTTAAAAAACCACGGCGGCGCCTATATTTTCAGGCGCAAAATTTAAAAACTAAAAGCACAGCCATGGAATCTTTTATGAGCTCTTCTTGCGCCAAGTTTATCACCTCGTTGTTTGCCCGCCACTTCACTGCTCCCTCCTGGCAGAGCTTTGTGTTGCTCGCTTACGGGTGGGCCATGTGAAATAGCGGAGCTGATATTTCACAGGGTGGGCCCTGAGCCGTTCGCGCCATACCGTGGCCAATTACATCTGGCTAAGCGGGGGTGCCAAGTATAAGCATTTTTCCCGGTTTTATGTCTTTTTCAGCCGGGCGTTTTTGAAGCTGGCCGACAAACTGTGGATAGCCGTGCTGTTGCTGCTGGACAGCATGTTGCCCCCGGAGGCGGCCATCGAATTGACCGTAGACGATACCACGCGCAAAAAAAGCGGGCGGAAGATACAGGGTGCCAGCAATTACCAAAACCGGGCCGGCTCGGCCCGCCAGGAATACCGCACCCTGTGGGGCATCAACTTTGTATATGTGATCGCTTCCTTATACTGGGACAAAGGCGGCAAAATTTTTAAGCTGGCCCTGCCAGTAGGCTTGCGGGTTTACCTCAAAGAAAAAGTGGCCATTGAGCTGGAACGCCCCTTCCACCCTCGCAGCGCCCTGGCCCGGCATATCATCGATTTCATTGCAGGGATATTGCCCCACCTCCGTTTTATCCTCAAAGCCGATGGCGGGTATTCCACCAGAAAGTTCTTGCGGGGCTTGCCTGCCAATGTCGAAGTAGACGGCCGCTTCCCTGTCAACAGCCGTTTGCCCGGCCTGCGGCCCAGGCCCAAAAAGGACAACCGCGGCAGGCCTGCCGGGAAGGGCAAAGGATTGGGCACCCCTCAGGAATGGATGCAGCAGGATGAAGGCTGGGTCCCGCACCCCGAAGAAGAAGGCGCCTGGGTTAAAACCGTCGTCAGGATATGGCACAGCATCATGCCGGGCGTGCCCATCAAAGTCGTCGCCGTTTGGCGCAAGGGCAGCCTGCCGGCTGACAAGCGCTCGGGGAAAAAAGAGCTGGAAGCCTTTTTCTCTACGGATACCTCCTTAACCGAAGCCCAGGTACTGCAGCATTATTCGATATATAGACCCCAACTTTCGTTGGCTCAGTTTTCGCAGCCAGCCGTCGGCCGTCAACCGTCAACCGGGGCTGGGGTCTACATATCGAACAACGGTTAACATGTCGGCATCATTCGCCTTACCCTTCGTACACCACGCCCGCCGACGGCGATTCCCACAGTTCGATTTTTTGCAGCAGGGGCAGCTCCGGCTTCAGCCGCTGCCAAATCCAGGCGGCGATGTGTTCGGCGGTGGGGTTGGACAGGCCTTCCACCTCGTTGAGGCAGCGGTGGTCGAGTTGGGCTTCGATGGTTTTCCAGGCGGCTTTGATGTCGGCAAAGTCCATCACCCAGCCCAGGCGGGGGTCCAGCGCTCCGGTGATATAAAGGCGCAGGCGGTAGGTGTGGCCATGCATCCGGCGGCATTTGTGATCTTCGGGGACGTGCGGCAGGTAGTGCGCCGAGTCAAACGTAAATTCCTTAAAAATAGTCATAAGTTGCATTAGAAAAAGGTAGTTACAGCTCTTCCAGCAATTGCTTCAGCATGGGTTGGAAACGGTGTGTGGAATCCCGGACCAGGCGGCCAGCCAGGGTTTTGGCTTTTTCGGCTTCATCGTTTTTCAGGTAGGCCAGGACGAGGAAGAACTCCACCTCGTCAACCTTCCGGTACGATGGGGGCGTGGCGCGGAGATAGGCGTTGAATTGCCCGATCGCTTCGCGGTAGCGCCCCTCCCGGTAATAGCGGTGGCCGAGCTGATACAGGCTGTCTGATTCCGGTAATTCCTCTCCGGGTTGGCCCTGTCCGGACCGCAGCGTGGTGCCGGGAGCGCCCTCCGGGGTATATTTGTCGGCAAGCTGGCCCGGCGTAGGGGAAGACGGCAGGATAAAATACGCGGCGATGGCGAGCATCAAGCCGGCGGCAATGGCGGCTACCCGCAGGAAGGGCCGGTAGCGCAGGCCGGCCATCCTGCCCGTTCCGTCTTTTTTTGGGGCGGCCTGTTTGTCCCGGTGCTCCCGGATTTTTTGGTGCAGGCTCTCCCTGGCCATCCATTCCAGGGCGCCCTCTTCGAACTGCTGGAGCTTCACCTCCTCCGCCAGTTCCTGGTCGGCGGCCATTTCCGCCTCGAAGGAAAGCTTTTCCTCCCCGGACAGGCCTCCTTCGAGATATTTGGCGATGCGGTGGAAATTTTTCATAGCAGCTCTGCAATTTGCTTTTTAAGGGCGCTGTCGTCCAGGATCAGCTGCCGGAGTTTCTCCCGGCAGCGGTAGGCCGCATTCTGGGCAGACTGGGCCTTTTCGTGCCCCAGTTCCTCGGCCAGCGCCTGCATAGAGGCGCCTCTTTTCAGCATTTCGAATATCTTTTTACACCGGGCCCCTACTTTTTGCGCCAACACCTGGTACAGGGCTGCGAACTGCCCTTTCTGGTCCTGCCGGATTTGCAGGTCCTCCGGGCTGAGCACAGGCGGCGCCAGGCCAGCCAGTTCTTTGGCTTCGACGGCAAACACCGGCTTGCGCTGTTTCAGGAAAATATTCCGGCAGATGGCCAGCAAGTAGGTCTTCAGGGTACTCTGCCCTTTAAACCGGCCCCTGCCGATGTTAAATATCAGTATTTCGATGCCTTGCCAGAAGGTGTCTTCAGCGTCGGTTTCCGTGCCGCCCATTCTTCTGACCAGAGCGCCGACGGAATCCTGCAGGCCTTTATCTTCGCACAATTGCTTCACCGCCCGGTCATATTCGGAATCCGCCCCCTGCAGGGCCCGGATCAGCTGAGCGTCGTCCTCCATGGGTCATAGCGTTTAGTTCCTGTTTTCTGTAAAGGATACTCAAAAAAAAGGAACTTTTTTCAAAAAAGTTCGAAAACTGCTCATAATAAGAACCGGGAAAAGCGGATTCGGCGAACCGGAATGTTTTTCCCGGTAAATGAGTATCTTTTGCCCGTAACCCGAATACATGACAATTGCCCAAAACCCTGCATCTGCCATGAAAAAAAAACACCTGGCCCCGTTTGTTCTGCTGGCCGCCCTCCTGGCCTGGCCGGCCTTTCAGCCGCAGCAGGTGGAAACGCCTGATTCCGTGTTTATCCAAAAAATGATCAGCCTGGATGGCCTCGCCTCGGAATATAAACAGAAGGGGGAGTACCGCCTCGCCATAGCCTGCTACGACAGCATCCTGGCCATTCTCCAGGAAAATTTTCCGGATAGCAAGGAAGATCTCGAAACAGTCATCTATCACAAGGGCCATACCTATATGCAAATGGACGAGTACCGGCATTCTCTGCAATGCTTCCAGGAAAGCCTGTCCATCCAGGAAAGCCTGCCCGGCGTCTCCGATTCGGCCAGGGCCTATAATTACCAGGCTGTTGGGGTGGCCTACCGGTGCATAGGCGATTACGAAAGGGCCAGGCAGTATTTCGACAGGGCCCTGGCGGCCAGGCTTGGCAACCTCGGTCCGGACCATCCCCACGTGGCCGCCACCTACATGGTGACCGGCCGGCTGTACAAGGAACTGGGCGAACCGGAAAAAGCTATGGAACTGCTCGACAAAGCCCTGGATATCCGCCTGCGCAAAGAGCCGGATAAGGAGTACATCGCCAACACCTACAACACGATCGCCATCACCCTGGGCGCCATGGGCGCTTACCACCGCGCCATAGATACCCTCCGGAAGGCGCTGGCCATTCAGGAAGCGGAATTCGGGCCCGGCCATCCGCATGTCGCCCGGTCGCTGAGCCAGATCGGCCAGATGTACCTCCGGGCAGGGGATTACGCCCAAGCTGACCATTACCTGCAAAGAGCCCTGGATATTCAACTGGATAAGCTCGGGCCGATAAATGTCGGAACGGCCAACTTTTTCACCCTTTTGGCCCAGTCCAGGTTCGGGGCGGGAAAGGCCGGGGAGGCGGTTCAATTGATTGATAAAGCCCTCGACGGGATCAATTTCACATCCGCGGAACGCCTTGATGAGGTTTTGTCCGTGAATATTCTGGCCATTATCCTGGGCAGAAAAGCCGATTTTTTCCGTAAACAGGGGGCGGCGGCGCACGCGCCGGCCCTGCTCCTGGAGGCGGACAGCCTGTACGGACTGGCAGTTCACGCTCTGGAACACCTGCAGAAAACCTTCCATTCCGATGATTCCAACGTCGAACTGATCAATAAAAGGTACAGTATTTTTGAAGGCGCTATTGGCGCCAATTACCTCCTGAACCGGATGGAAGCGGGAGGCCGGCAAAACGCTGCCCGGGCCTTCCTGCTCAGCGAACAGAGCAAATCTTTCCTGCTCCGGCAGGCCTATTCGGGCCTGACTGCCCGTCAGGTATTCGGCGTTCCCGACGAACTGCTGGAACGGGAAAAGCTGCTGAAAGAAAAAATCACGCAGTACGAGCAGGCCGTCTACGAAGAGATGCAGAAACCCGGGTTCGACAGCGCATTGGTGAACGGCAACCGGGATTCTTTGTTCTACCTTTCCCGGCAGTACGATGCTTTCCTCGACCGCCTGAAGGAGAGACATCCCAGGTATTACGACCTGAAATACAGCAACAACGTGATCGGTGTGCCGGAGGTACAGGAACAACTGCTGGGGCCCGGCCAGGCAATGGTAGAATACTTCGTTGGCGATAGTGCGATCTTTATCTTCGTAATTCAGCCCGATGACTACCGCATCATCCGCCTGGAAAACGATTTTGGCCTGGATCAGTTGGCCCGGCAAATGCGGGACGGCATTCACAACGCCATCCTGGGCGGGGAAAGCCATTACGATTCCCTGAACCGGCAGTACGCAAAGGCCGCTCACCTGCTGTATCAAAAGCTCGTCCTCCCCTTTACTCCCTATGTGAAGAAGGGAACCGAGCTGATCATCGTCCCGGACGGCGCCATGGGCTTCGTGCCTTTCGAAGCCTTTTTGGCAGAGCTGCCTGCCGATCCAAAGGATTTCCGCAACCATCATTACCTGCTGAACGACTATGCCGTGAGTTATACTTTTTCCGCCACCATGCTCAAAGAGATGAAAAATATTAAACACAGCGGGACGACGGCCGGAGACATCCTGTTTGTCGCTCCTGCTTTCGGCGGAGAATCCGGCTCTTTGACTTTGAGAAGCACCCCCGGGCCCTTGCTCCGGAACCAGGCAGAGCTGGGCGCCCTGCAGGCGGCCTTTGCGGTGACGAGCCTGGCCAACGAAGCGGCCACAAAAGAGCGGTTCATCGAGTCGGCAAAAGGTTTTCCCGTCCTGCACCTGGCCGCCCACGGGCAGGCGGACCAAAAGGTGGGAGACTTCTCTTATATCGAATTCCATGCCGGCGACGGGGGTGAGGAGGCGTCGAAACTTTATGCCGGCGAGCTCTACAACCTGCAGCTCAATGCCGAGTTGGTGGTCCTCTCCGCCTGTGAGACCGGCCTCGGCGAGTGGCGGCGCGGGGAGGGCATCGTTTCCCTGGCGCGGGGTTTTACCTATGCCGGCGCCAAAAGCATCGTTTCCTCCCTCTGGAAGGTCGAAGACAGCAGCACCGGCCAGCTCATGGCCCGCTTTTACAGGAACCTTCGGAAAGGGCATGCCAAGAGCCAGGCCCTGCGCCAGGCGAAGCTGGATGCCCTGCGCCGGTCGCCCAATGTGGAACCTTTCTTCTGGGCGGGGTTTGTGCCGGCCGGCGATATGTCGCCCCTGAACAGGCCCGGCAGCAGCCGGCGGTATCTGTATACAGCCCTGGCGCTGCTCGCCCTGGCAGCTCTCGGCCTTTTGTTCCGGCGGACAAAGGTGCCTGCCCGGTGAGCACTACCCGCGCCTGTTCCTCCACCCCCCGTATACCATCAAACCCAGGCCTGCGGCAAATACCAGCAAGCCGGCGCGAGTGGCTTTGATACTCAGCGGTTCCCGGCCGAATTCGCGCTCTACCCCCAGCCAGCTTTCGATGATCAACTGGCTCATGGTAATGCCGACGGCGCCCAGAAGGAGAAGGGCCAGCCCGGCCCAAATAAATTGTTTGCCTTTTTTCATATTCGGGAATTTACTGGAAAGGAAATGCCGGACGGGAAAAAAGGTTGAAATATACTCAATTGGAGCGGAGCATAACAAGAGGGCTGAAAAGGGCGGGGCACAGGCCGCCTGAGTATTCAGCTGCCTGTGCCCCCCCTTTCTTTAGACAAAATGGTTTTGGACACAGAGCGCACTTAGGTCAACACAGAGTACACGGAGTTTTTCCATTGATAATCAGGTCTCTGTGTGGCTCTGTTCCTTCCCTGCCTGCAAGGCCGCGCCTCGCGGCAGGCAGGTCGACGTACTCTGTGTCCAGAAAAATGTCTAGTACATGAATACCTAAATAAATACCCACTTATGCTTGTTCTTTTGAACTTACTCTTCGTCAGAAAAAACTCACGTAGCTCCGGCTATGCTCGTTTTTTCT
>JAGFJD010000012.1 GCA_024102975.1 Phaeodactylibacter sp.
GCCGCAGCCCGGTCGCCGGATTTGTAATAAGCCTCCGCCAGGCTGTCGTAGGCATTGCCGGAATAGGGGTTTTGTTCGACGTTGTAATTGAAAACCGTAATGGCCTCATCGGCCAGGCCCTTTTCCAGGAACATATAACCAACCTGATTGATCTCCCATTCCCCAAAATACGCTCTGGAGCCATTGACCAGGAGTTTGAACTCCTTATAAGCGGCCTCCGATCCGCCGCGCTCCATCGCCAGGGCCACCAGGCGGGCGCCGTCGGGTAAAGGAGGCAGCACTTCCTGCAGTTCGATCTCCCAGATGGCGTAGCTTCCGGGGATAGACATGGAGGGGGCATTGCGCATGGCTTCCCGAAGGTCGGAAACCGGGATGTGGAAGCGGTATTTCCCGCCGGCCTGCATGACGGCGAAAGCCGACTGAAAGCCCGCCGGCAACTCGGAGATCAGCTGATAGTCCGGTACGCCGATCTGATAGGTAGACACCAGCACTCTTCCGTTGACGTCGGATAACTGGTTGTGGGTGAGCGCGCCTTTATTGCTGCTCAGGTGGGCGCCGCTGCCCGGGCGGAGCACCTGGTACGTCCAGCCGTTGGGCGTCGTCATGTCCTGGCCGTAGGCCTGGACACATAGAAAAATCAAGAGGCACAGGGGGGATAGCCGTCTCATCTTTTCGTGGTTTTGGTTAACGTTTTAAAAAAATTTATATGAAATTAATTCAAATTTCTGAAAGTAAAACCACGGATGAACAGCTTTAACATTTAGAAAAAACCAGAGCAACGAAGTGATATCGGCTGGCGACTCCGGCATGCTCTGCGTTGTTGCTCGCCTGTCGAATATCACGATTTAAATGAATCCCCTGTTTATTATTTGACAACCAATTAGCATTGATGCCGAACCTGTTTCTAACCCAAGTTCGATTTGTAGACCCCAACTTTCGTTGGCTCAATTTTCGCAGCCAGCCGTCGGCCGTCAACCGTCCGCCGGGGTTGGGGTTTGCATATCGAACACCGGTTAAAATGCCACTCAGTCTTCCCAGGGTTCCTTCCTGAAACGCAGGTCCAGCAGGCGCAGGCGCCGGCGTTTACCCATCCTGACATCCTTGTGTTTGAAAAGCGGAGGTATCACAAAGGCCAGGCCAATGGAACCCGCCGATACGATAGCGTCGGACCACCGATAGCGCGTATCGTCATCCCCGTCCAGCGCAGTGCCGATAGCCGCAAATCCCGACCACCCGAGACCAAACCAGAAGAGGGAAATGCCGGTTGCGCGGGGCCAGCCACGCTCATACCGCAGCGTGCTGATGTCCTGCACTTTGACATAACGGTCGGACAAAACCAGAAGGCCCTCCTCCACCCGGATGTCTTCGATGTAGCCGGCCTGAAAGCCCTGCTCCCCCTGAAGCCGGTAGGTGATGGGATCTCCGATATACATTTTTTCCGTCCTGACCCTGCCGTATTTTTCGAGCTGCAGAACTTTCTGGGCATGAAGCAGGCCGCAGGCCGACAGAATAGCCAATAGTATAAGGAAACTGCGCATAATATCTCCGGTTTGCCTTAAAGGTAATAAATACATGGAGTGAATTAGTGAATGACTGAATGACGGAATACCAGGAGGTCAGGGTTGTATCGCGCTATGATTCCTCATACACTAACGAAGTTTTCATATATTAAAAGGTTGGCTTCCCTGCAAATCATTCCTTTCCAAATTCCCTCACCCATTCACCCGCTCTTCCCCCTTCCCCTGGCCAACCTCCCAACTGCCTGCCGCATGGCGCGTTCTATCTCCGCATAGGGTAGGGCTTCCTTCGCCACGTATATCATCAGGATAGCGTATTGCCCCTGCTCCTCTCTCAGTGCCCGGTACAGGCGGTGTTTATTCAGGCGCCAGGCTTCGCGCACCTGTCGCCGGATCCGGTTGCGCTGAACCGCCCCCGGAAATTTTTTTTTGGGGACGCTCACGGTGAACTGCGCCGGAAAACTGCTGCGCGGTTCTTTCAGGAGCAGGTACACCACCCGCAGCGGGTACTGCCCGAAAGACTTCCCCTCCTTAAACAGGGCGCCGATCACTTTGCGGCTCTTCAGGCGTTCGCCTCGCTGAAAAGTATACATCTGCTGATTGTGATTTTTTTTCTTGTCTCCATCATTCCTTCCCCGTCTTCGCTGCCGTTCTTCCGGGTGAAATTCCATCATTCCAAAGTACTGGTTTCCCGGCGAAAAACCACAAATCGAAAAAAAAATGAAAAAAAGTTGAAAAATCTTTATGGAATTTCCCGATTTCCGCGACTGATACTATGAGAACACTTTTTTTTAAAACCTTTAAACCCTCCAGCCATGGAAAAAAATGCTCGGTATTCAGAAACGGTAAAAGGCGTCTTCCGCACCTATTTTTTCGACTTCAAACAATCGGAGAAAGGAAACCCCTACCTGCGCATCACGGAAAGCCGGAAGAGCAAGGAAAAGGAAGGCGAGTTTGAGCAGGACCGCATCATCATCCTGCACAAAGACCTCGACGATTTTGCCAAAGCGCTGAGCAACGTCATCCAGCACCACAAAGAAGGCAAGGATGCCGTAGCCAGCAAAGAATAGTTTCCATTTTACGTTACTGTCAATTTTTTGAGGGGACAGAGCCGGCGCCTCCGCAGGGAGGGGGCTCTGCCCCTGGTTTTGAACACCGCAACAACACCGGATCCATGCAAGAATATACACCCAACGAACTGGGCATCAAGAGCCTGGCGGAGGAAGACCGACCCCGGGAGAAACTGCTCCGGAAGGGCAAGGTCAGCCTCTCCGACGCCGAGCTGCTCGCCATCCTCCTGGGATCGGGTTCCAGAGAGCAATCGGCCATAGGCCTGGCCCAGAGCATCCTCCAATCGGTCGGCAACAACCTGCACGAACTGGGCAAATGCTCCTTAGGGCGGCTCCGAAAGTTCAAGGGCGTCGGAGAGGCCAAGGCCATTACCATCGTGGCGGCAATGGAGCTAAGCCGGCGCCGGCAGCTGTCCCGGATAGAGGATAAACCCCAGATTACCTGCAGCCGCGATGCGTTTGACGCTATTGCTCCCCTGCTGATGGACCTGCCCCACGAGGAGTTCTGGATACTGCTGCTCAACCGCGCCAACCGCGTACTGAAACGCGAACGGATCAGCCGGGGCGGAGTGGCCGGCACGGTGGTCGACATCAAGGTCGTCTTCACCACAGCCCTCGAAGGCCAGGCCGTGTCCATCCTGCTCTGCCACAACCACCCCTCGGGCAGCACCAACCCCAGCCAGGCCGACATCGACCTGACCCGCAAACTCAAAAAAGCCGGCGAAATCATGGATATCCTGGTGGTGGACCACCTGATTATTGGAGACCGGAGCTATTACAGCTTCGCCGATGAAGGATTGCTCTGAAAAGGATAGCCCCGAATTTCGAAGCCTTAAAACTTATCCTTTGCTCTCTTGTTCCCTAAAATAGTGTTTTTCACTCACTAAATTATACCCAGAACCTGAGTTAATGGCTTCCCTCGACAAGAACAAGATCGACTTTTACCTGCTGGGCAGGGTACTCGGCCTGGCCAGGCCTTACCGGAGTATTTTCCTGACCGCCGCTGTACTGGCAGTCCTGCTGGCCCCACTGGCCACCCTGCGCCCTTATCTGGTCAAGGAGATGGTGGATAAGTATATCTTCGTCAACGACATTCAGGGCCTTACGCGAATGGCGCTCCTGCTCTGTATCCTCCTGGCCCTGGAAGCGGGCTTTCGCTATGCTTTCATCTACTCCACCAACCTGCTGGGGCAGTCCGTCATCCGCGACCTGCGGGTGCGCATTTTCAAACACCTGACCAGCCTGCGCCTTTCCTTCTTTGACCGTACGCCGATCGGCACCTCGACCACCCGGACCATCAACGATATCGAAGCCATCAATACGGTTTTTTCCCAGGGTTCCATCACCATCATTGCCGACTTGCTGACCCTGGCCACCGTGCTCGGCGTCATGTTCTACACCAGCTGGAAACTGACCCTGATCTGCCTGGCCACCATGCCTTTCCTGATTATCGCCAGTTACGTTTTTAAGGAGAAGGTGAAGTCCGCCTTCCAGAAGGTGCGTTCCCAAATCTCCCGTATGAACGCCTTCCTCCAGGAGCGTATCACCGGCATGCGCATCGTCCAGATCTTTAATGCCGAACACCAGGAAATGGAAAAGTTCAAGAAGATCAACCGCGAATATACCCAGGCGAACCTCGACTCCATCCTGTATTACGCCGTATTTTTTCCGGTCGTGGAGATCATCTCCGCCTTCTCCCTGGGCCTCATGGTCTGGTGGGGCGCCCAGGACGCCCTGCGCGCCGGCGGCGTCACCCTCGGCGCCCTCGTGGCCTTCCCCATCTTCCTCGACATGCTCTTCCGCCCCATCCGGACGGTTGCCAACAACTTCAACACCCTGCAAATGGGGCTGGTCGCTTCTGAACGGGTATTCAACGTACTCGACAAGGACGACCAGATCGAGAACAACGGCAGCATCAAACCCGAAAAGCTTAAGGGAAAGATTGACTTCGAGAACGTTTTCTTCGCCTATAATGCCAAAGACTATGTCCTGAAAGACATCAGCTTCCGGATCAATCCCGGCGAAACGCTGGCCATCGTAGGAAGCACCGGCTCCGGAAAAACAACCATCATCAACATCCTCAACCGCTTCTACGAAATCCAGAAGGGCAGCATCAGGATCGACGGCACCGACATCCGGGATTTCGAACTCCAGGCCTTCCGGCAGCGCATCGCCATCGTCCTGCAGGATGTGTTCCTCTTTTCCGGCTCCGTCCTGGAGAACATCACCCTGCGCGATCCCCGGTTTTCGCGGGAAGAGGTCATCGAAGCCTCCAAAATGATCGGCGCCCATGAATTCATCGAAAAACTGCCCGGCAGCTACGATTACAAGGTGATGGAACGCGGGGCCACCCTGTCCATGGGCCAGCGGCAGCTGATCTCTTTCGTGCGCGCCCTCGTCTTTAACCCCGATATACTCATCCTCGACGAGGCCACCTCTTCTATCGACCCCGAGACGGAATCCGTCATCCAGTACGCCATCGAAAAGCTGATCGCCAAACGCACCTCCATTATCATCGCCCACCGGCTGAGCACCATCCGCCATGCCGATAATATCATGGTCCTGAGTAAAGGGAAAGTGGAAGAATTCGGGCCCCACGAAGAGTTGCTGAAAGCGGAAGACGGGCATTACCGCCGCCTGTACGAAATGCAGTTCCTCCAGATGGCAGAGGAGGGGTAGGTCACTGGACCACGGTTTAATGGTTACATGGGTTCATTGTCCCATGCCCCCATACCCCCATACCCCCATGCCCCCTCACCTCCCCACCGTCCGGATCAGGAAGAACCCATCGTCTCCCTGTTGCTGGTAGAGGGGCATGAGTATCCGGCCGTCGGCCCGGGCATAGATGGGGCCGTGGCGGTCGTGGGCCAGCAGTTCCCCTTTTTTTACTTTCTGGAAATTTTCGTAGTTCGGCATCATGTGGAAGTCGTCGCCGGGCTGTATCTCGTGGCACATGATGAGCTCCAGCACCTTGGGCAGGTTTTTGGAGTATTCGATCAGCAGGGCGTCATGGCGGTTTTCGACATGTTCGGACCGTACGCAGCCCACGGTGCGCATGCAGTTGATAATGGCGGCGATGGCGCGGTTGACGGACAGCGGCTCGTCGTGCTGGCCGGATTCAAAGCTGACCCCGACGGTTGGGCGCCCGAAGTTGTCGCTGTTGAAGTAATGCAGGGTGGTGCCGCGAATGCCCTCCAGCATGCCTTTAACAACCGGGGCGTGCAGTTCGATGGCTATTCTGACGCTTTCCGGGTCGTCGGTCGCAATGGAGAAAATACCCCCATGGGCAGTAGTGGTATGGAGGTCGAGCAGGACGATCTTCTCCGGCTGGCAGGTTTCGACATTCTGCTCGATGATGGCGACCATTTCTTTCAGCTCCAGGTCTTCATCCTCCAGGCCTTCATAGTCCATGGCCTTTATCCGGGCGATGTTTTCGGGTGTCCACTGCCGGTTGAGGTCTTTTTTCATATACCTCATCTTTTTGGAGATGGCACGCACGTTTCCGCGCAAGCCGAGCAGGCGGCCTTTAAAGGTGAAATTGGGGTTGGTTTCCGGTTCTATTTCGAGCAGTTTGAAGAGGATTTCCAGCGCCTGCACGCCGGCGGGTTCATTGCCGTGCATCCCGCCCAGGCAGATCAGGAGCGGCCCCTTCTCCGTCCCTTCGTATTGGCCAATGATGCGTTCCGTCTTTGTGTTCATTGCTTTAGCCGCTTTACGGCTAAAATTAGAAAATATCATGAAATTTTATTTTTCCCGATTACTGGTGCTTTCAGTATAGGTTAACAACTGCAATATGTAAAAGTATACGGGAAAACCGGGTGATTGTTGTCAATTTGCCGCTGGAAACCAGTTGAAGAGCCGGGCAGGGTTGGCTGTACAACCGAAGGTCCGGGCACTGTGCTTTGAAACCTACTTTCTGGTTTGCTGTAACACAGATTGCATAGAATGCCGCCCATAACTTTTAACTTTGCCGAAAACTTTCAGGACATGAAGAAAATGCTCTTTTTTATCGTCATCATTATTTCAATGGCATCCTGGCAAAAGCCGGAAAGCGACGAATGGAAAAATAAAGTCGACGCTTCCCTGCTGGAAAAAGCGTACGCCGGGGAAGAAGCCGAATTCCTGATCCTGCTGCAGGAACAGGCAGATGTCAGCGGCAGCCGGCAATTCCGCATCAAAGAAGAAAAGGCGGCCTTCGTATTCAACAAGTTGCAACAGACGGCCAAACAAACCCAGGGGCCGGTGATCGCCCTCCTGGAAGAAGCAGGCGCTGCTTACCGGCCTTTTTATATCGTAAACGCCATCCTGGCCACAGGCAAACTGGACCTCATCCGCCGGGTAGCGCAATTGGATGCCGTAGCTCAGGTGCAGGACAACCCGGCGGTGCGCCTGCAGGCCCCCCTGGCCGAAGAAAGCGGAACCCCTCCCATTTCCTTCCGCAACGCGCTGGTGGAATGGGGCATCGACAAGATCAACGCCGACGATGTCTGGGCGATGGGATACACCGGCCAGGGCGTCGTCATCGGCGGGCAGGATACCGGCTACGAATGGGACCATCCCGCTATCCGGGACACTTACCGCGGCTGGAACGGAAATACGGCGGACCACAACCACAACTGGCACGACGCCATCCACAGCCTCATCGGCGACCCCAATGACACCAACCCCTGCGGGCTGGACAGCGCCGTGCCCTGCGACGACCACAGCCACGGCACCCACACCATGGGCACCATGGCCGGGTCGGAAAGCAATGAGGGCAAAAGCATTGGCGTTGCGCCCGGCGCCACCTGGATCGCCTGCCGGAATATGGAAAAAGGCGCAGGCACGCCGGCCACTTATATCGAATGTTTCGAATGGTTCCTGGCGCCTTATGACCTGAACGGGGAAAACGCCGACGTAACTTACGCTCCCCACGTGATCAACAATTCCTGGAGCTGCCCGGAATCGGAAGGCTGCAACCCCTCCAACTTCGCCACTATGCAAATGGTGGTCGACAACCTCAAGGTATCCGGCATCGTGGTCGTCGTTTCCGCCGGCAACAGCGGCAGCAACTGCGCTACGGTCAATACGCCGGCAGCCATGTACGAAAACAGCTTCTCGGTGGGCGCTACCCAACAGAACGACACCATTGCCGGCTTCAGCAGCCGCGGGCCGGTCATCGCCGACGGCAGCGGCCGCCTGAAGCCCAACGTAGCTGCGCCGGGCGTCAGCGTCCGCTCTGCCGTACTCAATGGCGGCTTTGCCAACTTTTCGGGAACCAGCATGGCCGGCCCTCACGTCGCCGGCCTGGTGGCACTCCTGATCTCCGCCAAACCGGAACTGGCCGGCCAGGTGGAAGAGATCGAATCCATCATCGAGCAAACTGCCCTGCCCTTGTTCAGCGGGCAAGATTGCGCGGAATTCTCCGGTCAGCAAATTCCTAACGCTGTCTACGGGTTCGGCAGGGTCGACGCCCTGGCCGCCGTGCTGGAAGTATTGGGCGTTACCGGAAATAATGCCCCCCCCGCCGCAGAAAGGCTACAGGTGTTTCCCAACCCCACCGGCGGGCAGGCCTTCTTCCGGCTCGATGGGGCCGAAGGCGAAGCGCAGGTCCAGGCCTTTTCCCTCTCCGGCCAGTTGGTTCATTCCAGCCGCTGGAACCCCGCCGGCGGGAATATCAAACAGGTGGACCTGTCCACCCTGCCTTCCGGAATATACTGGTACCGGGTGGTAATGAACGGCCGGCAGTATCAGGGTAAACTGGTGAAGCGGTAACTAAGCCTTGTTCCCGGCACTGATAAAGCCACTGAGAAAACACCGGAAACCAGGGTTGCCGGCTGTTGTTTTGTTTGTTGCCGGTTGTCGGTTGTTTGTCCGAAGGCCCCGGGTTCTCTGGCTAACAACCAACAACAGGCAACAGACAACCAGCAGAATATCCGCTGATTTCAGTTTTCTTACAGCCGCCGTTAATTTACATATTCAATCCCTAACCAAACCGCCAGACTGACATGCTGAAAATTGACATGCACACCCACATCATCCCTGAAAAACTGCCTCGCTTTGCGGATAAGTTCGGCTACGGGGATTTCATCTACCTCGAACACCATGCTCCCGGCCGCGCCCGGATGATGAAAGGCAACGAATTCTTCCGCGAGATCGCCTCCAATTGCTGGGCCCCGGCGGAGCGCATCGAAGAATACGCCCGGTATCGCACCCACGTACAGGTAGTGTGTACCATCCCGGTTATGTTCTCCTACTGGGCCAAGCCCAAGGATGGCCTGGAACTGGCCCGCTTCCTCAACGACGACATCGCCCAAACGGTAGCGGATCACCCCCGGCATTACATCGGCCTCGGCACCCTGCCCATGCAGGATACGGGCCTGGCCATACAGGAACTTCAGCGCTGCAAAGAGATCGGCCTGGCCGGCATACAGGTCGGCTCCAACATCAACGATAAAAACCTCAGCGAACCGGAGTTTTTTCCCGTTTTTCAGGCCTGCCAGGACCTGGGCATGGCCCTCTTCGTCCACCCCTGGGAAATGATGGGGTTCGACTCCATGCGCAAATACTGGCTTCCCTGGCTGGTCGGCATGCCGGCGGAAACCTCCCGCGCCATCTGTTCCATGATCTTTGGCGGCGTCTTCGAGCGGCTGCCCGGCCTGCGCGCCTGTTTCGCCCACGCCGGCGGATCCTTCCTGCCGACCATCGGCCGGGTGCAGCACGGCTTCGACTGCCGGCCCGACCTGGTGGCCGTCGACAATGACGTGCCGCCCCGCGACTACCTGGGGCGGTTCTGGGTCGATTGCATCACCCACGACCCGAACCTGTTGCGCTATGTGCTGGATACTGCCGGCGAGAACCGCGTATGCCTCGGCTCGGATTACCCCTTCCCCCTCGGCGACCTCGAGATCGGCGCCTTCATCGAAGAGATGGCCCTGCCGCAGCAGGCGGTAGAAAAGATTTTTGCCGATAATACCCTGGAGTGGCTGGGAATGGATCGGGCTGCTTTTGAGTAAAAACCTGGCCTAACGCCGGACAAGCCCGGAGTTGTCAGACAGGATGGACGGGGTAGACAGGATTTACAAGATTAACAAGATATAGCGGCTTGCGTCACCTGAGCGCACAAATCCTGTAAATCTTGTTAATCCTGTCTGCATATCCCCAGGCCCTGAAAATCCTGTCTATTGATGGTAGGCCTGGTTGTGTGCCAGCTGCCCGCCGCACTGTGGGCAGGTGCCGGCCGATCCGCTGCCGCCGGCGCATCCGCTCGGGCAGGTGTAGTGATAAACGCCCGCAGCGTTCTGGGCCGGGGTTTCCTGCTGAGGCACCTGCATCAGGGGGCTGGAAGCAGGGTCGCTGGCATTGCCCTGGCTGTGGAAAGCCTGGTTGTGGATGTAAGCCGTTCCGCAGACCGGGCAGGTGGCAGCCGCCGGGCCGCCGCTGCCCGCGCAGTTGTTGGGGCAGATGTAGTGCTGGACGCCGCCGGCCGGGGCAGCGTTGGCATTCATGTTCGGCTGCGGAGTGGCCGTAGGCGCGGCGCTGGTGGCAGGCTGGGGTGCCGTGCTGGCCGGCTTTTTCTCGTTATTGGAGCAGGCCACGAACAGGCCGATGAGGAGCGTAAATAAGATAGTTGTGTTAAGTTTCATGGTCAGTTGTTGTCGTGATGAAAGTTTCAAATGTAGGGAATTTAGTTGGGAAAAAATTGTGGGAAAGGAGGAATCTTATCAATCCATAAACCGTCCCACCAACCCATGAAAATGATGCACACACTTCTCCATGGCCGGCGAAAACCGCCCCTGCCCGTAATACCGGGAGCGGATGCCCAGCTGAACGCTTTCCACCACCGCCTCGTCTTCCAACTCAGTCTGGTCGATGCGGTTGACCGTGCGGAGGTGGCCCTGGCCGCGGAAGGCGTAGGTGCGGAAGCGCACCCGGGTGCGCGCCGGGCCGAGGGGTTCAACGACGTTGAGCGACAGGCCCCAGGGGTAAAAGTTGAACATCAGGTTGGGGAACAGCCAGAAATAGTAGGCGTAAACGCGGCGGCCGTGGTCGGGATGGCCTTCGGGGATGTCAAAACAGGGTTCGCCTTCTTTGGCGATGCCAATTTGCAGATTGCAGTAGGAGAATAATTCATAATCGTAGTTGCCAAAGTCCAGCGCCGCATTCAAGCCGGGGTGGACAAAGGGCACGTGGAAGCCCTCCAGGTAGTTGTCGCAGTACAGCGCCCAGTGGGCCACGACGTCGTAATCCACCGAGCCTTCCTCCGTGAATTCCAGCGTATCCAGCGGCATCCAGGCGGTGCGCTCCCGAATGGGCCGGGTGACGAGGTCGAAATCGGCAAAGGGGGACAGGGAAACGAAATACAGCCCCAGCCACTCTTCCAGGGCGATCCGGGCCAGGTTGTCGGCCCCGGTGGGGAAATTTTCCACCCCCTGGAAGCCCGGCATCCTTTTGAAGGCGCCGTCCAGTGCGAAGCAGCGGCCATGATAGCCGCAGGTGAGCTGGCTGGCTTTTCCCGGTTTTTCAACAATGATCTTTCCCCGGTGGGTACAGACGTTGGACAGGCTATGCACTGCACCGTCTTCTGCCCGGCTGAGCAGCAGCGGCTCGTCCAGCACGCCGGGAAGCAACGTGAAGGGATACACATTGGCCGCTTCGTTCAGGGCCGCAGCATCGGCAGCATACTGCCAGGTGGTGGCGAATATCTTTTCTTTGGTTTGTTCGAAAATGGCGGAATCCCTGTAAAACGAGGCGGGCAGAGTAGCTGCCCTGCGGATGTCCGGATGGATTTGTAAGGGCCTCATAGCGGGAGTTTTCCGCAATATAAGCAGTTGGATGCAATAAATGGCGAGAGGTTTGAGCCGGCCGTTTTTTTCAGCAAATCAGCCGTATCATCCCGGCAGCTTCCTGCCCCGCCGCACGGCAATGCCCGAGCCTTCCGCCAGGAAGACGGAGCGGGGTTCCTCTGCCATAGCTTCGGCAAAGGCCGGCCCGTACAGCTGTTGAGCGTCGCAGTCAATTTCATAAGACTGAACCGGGTAGGCCTGCCAGCTGGGGTGTTCCACCTGGTACTCGGATGTGGCGCCGCCGGGCAGGCCGGTATACCCCCAGTAGTGCTCGGCAATAAATTGCTCTTCACTGCCTTCTGCCATAGGCGACGGTTGGGCGCCGGCAACCACGCTCAGATAGTTCCACCGGTTGCCGGGCTTCCAGTCGTACCGGACCAGCAACTGGCCGCCAGGCGCCTCCCATCGGTGCCGCATCGGCATGGTGGCGTATTTTTCGCCGTACAGCAGGTTGGCCACAGCCGTTATCGCCCGCTTCGGCACGATTTCCCTGATGAATACCACTCCTCTTTTCCAGGTTTCGCCTTCCCGGTAGCGCACATAGAACCGTAGGTTTACCTCCTCGAAATTGCGGTGAAAGGGAATACTCAGCCCCATGACCCGGGTGTTGACAAAGAGGAAGCCCACCAGGCTGATGTAACACCGCCCCCGCCAGAGATCCAGCTCAGTATGAAGAGGCACGAAAGGGGCCAGTTCCTTCGGGCCGATCTCATAATTGGCCATGATGAGGTACCGCCACTCGGCGGTGAGGAAAACAGGTTGCATGCCGGGGCGTTATCTCAGGAAAAAAAAATAGACGAAATAAAGAGAGATCAAAACCCATAAGCTGTGCATGATCAGCTGAAATGCTGTCAGGTACCGGTAATGGCGGGCCTTGTCTCCGTCGGCGCCGGCATCGAAAGCCGATCGCAGCTGTTCTTTTTCCTTTCGGAGATGGGTCAGGCGGAAAATGACGAAGGCCAGAAGCAAAAGCAATCCGAGGTTAAAGATAGTTCTCATATCTTTCCGTTGTAAGATCCAGCATTTAAAATGGTCTTCTGCGGCCCGGGTTTCTTTACGATGTTTTAAAGATAAAAAACGATCCTCTAAACTAGGTTTTTCTTTCTAAAAAGAATAGGATAGCGGCGGCCTTTTTGGAACGGCAATTCCCGCTTCAGGCTTCAATCCGGCAAAGCGGGAATTCCTGTTTTCAGGAGCAAGGCCGCCGCAATGGCTACCCCAGAGCTTTTTCCAGGTCAGCGATCAGGTCATCGGCATCTTCGATCCCTACGCTAAGCCGGATCAGCGAGTCGGTCAGCCCTACCTTCATCCGCTCTGCCTTCGGGATGGAGGCATGGGTCATCGAAGCCGGATGGCCGATGAGCGATTCTACCCCGCCCAACGACTCGGCCAGGGTGAACAGGTGGGTGTTGCTGAGTATCTTCCCGGCGGCGGCGTATTGGTCTTCTACCAGGTCAAAAGAAACCATGGCACCGAAGTGGCGCATTTGCTGTTGGGCAACCTCATGCCCGGGGTGTGTGGGGAAGCCGGGGTAATATACTTTGGATACCTTTGGATGTTCTTTCAGGAATTGGGCGATGCGCGTGGCGTTCTGGCAGGCGCGTTCCAGCCGGAGGTGAAGGGTTTTTATGCCGCGCAGCACCAGAAAACAATCCTGGGGGCCGGGCACGGCGCCGGCGGCGTTCTGGATGAAATAGAGCTGCTCGGCCAGCTTTTCGTCGTTGACGACAATGGCGCCATGGACGACGTCGGAATGCCCGCCCAGGTACTTGGTGGCGGAGTGCAGCACCATATCGGCGCCCAGCGTGAGGGGCGTCTGGAGATAGGGCGAAGCAAAGGTGTTGTCCACGCAGGTGAGGATGCCGTGTTGCCGGGCCAGGCCGCAGGTTTTTTTTATGTCGACGATGTTCAGCATGGGGTTGGTGGGCGTTTCGATCCAGAGCAGCTTCGTCCGGCTGTTGATCCGCGCCCGGACTTCTTCGATGTCGCTCATGTGGACGAAGTGGGATTTGATGCCGAACTTCTCATAAACCCGGGTCATCAGGCGGTAGGAGCCGCCGTAGAGGTCGTTGGTGGAGATGATCTCGTCTCCCGGATTCAGCAGTTTCATGATGGAATCCATCGCCGCCATCCCGCTGCTGAAGCAGATGCCAAAACGCCCTTCCTCCAGGGCTGCCAGGTTCTTTTCCAGGACGGAACGGGTGGGGTTCTGGGTGCGTGCGTACTCGAAACCCTTATGTTGGCCGGGAGCGGCCTGAGCGTAGGTCGAGGTCTGGTAAATGGGCGTCATGACGGCGCCGCTAAACGGGTCGGGCGCTATGCCTGCATGAATTACTTTGGTGCCAAACTTCATAGTTGTCGTGTTTTCGCCAAAAGGCGAACCCCTGCCGACAGCCAGGATGGTTCGCCTTTTGGCGTTCTGGGGCACAACTGCAGCCGGGGGCAGCGATGTGCACAGTAAAGAAATCGTTGTCAGAAAATGTATACGTGCCTTGAAAGAATATGGTTCATTTATATTTTGCCTGCGCCAGGCAGCGCACCGGCAACCCCCTGGTGATGTTGGCACTAAATAACGGGGCAGTTATTTTCCCGCCGGGAACAGAATACAGTTGTTGGTTGGTAATCAACAGCTTAGGTTTCCGTTTGAGAAATAACCAATTTCACCCCGAGCGAGTCGAGGGGAACCAATAACCGACCCGTTATTTACTGCCGGACGCACCAGGAGCAGAGACAGCCGGGGGCGCCATCCCATCACTAAAAAGGGCAACCTGATGGTTCAGGTTGCCCTTCCCTTTCGGATTTTATATGTGCTGCTTAGTTAACAGCGTCAGAAATTTCTTTACCGGGCTTGAACTTCACAACGTTCTTAGCTGCGATCTTGATCGTTTCACCGGTTTGAGGGTTACGGCCAGTACGGGCATCGCGACGAGAAACGGAGAAAGTGCCAAAGCCGATGAGGGTAACTTTGTCACCGTCTTTCAGAGCGTCGGAAACACCATCCAGCACAGCATTCAATGCGTCGGTTGCCTGAGCCTTGGAAAGGTTAGCGCTCTCAGCAATCTTGTTAATAAGATCTCCCTTATTCATTTCTAAAGGTTTTAATGAGTAAAATGTGCCGCAAATTTAGACGCTTACTTTTATTAAACCAAGTTTTTACAACCAAAAAAAAAGCCCTGAAGCCAGAATTTTCAAGGGTTTTGAGTCGTTTTGGTATCTTTGGGCCACCCCTGTGAGCCAATTTGCTTAACCGCCAAAATAAATTTCGCATCCATGCGCAAAGTATTCGCTATTGTTGTCTTTTGTACCGCCTGCGCCGGACTGGTATTCACCAGCAGCGCCTGCAACCGCAAAGTGGGCTGCCCCGCCAATGAAGCGGCGCACGTCAAACCGAACCGCAAAGGCGAACTGCCGACCTCCGGAGGCAAGACCCGCCTGTTTCCCAAGGATTTTAACCGGAAAACGAAGAAGCGCAATTAGGTGAAATGCTTCAGCATGATCACCTCCTGTTCGGACAGGTGGCGCCAGCGGCCCCGCGGCAGGTCCTTTTTGGTCAGGCCTGCGTAGTAGACGCGGTCGAGGCGGACGACCTGATAGCCCAGGTGTTCGAAGATGCGCCGGACGATGCGGTTGCGCCCGATATGGAGTTCGATGCCCACTTCATTCTTGCTGCCGCCCTCGATATAGCCGGCACCGTCGACGATAGCCTTGCCATCTTCAAGTTCCAGCCCGCTGCGGATTTTTTCGAGGTCAACGGCAGCTAATGGTTTATCCAGCGCCACCTGGTAGAATTTCTTCACCTTATGGCTGGGGTGGGCCAGCTTCCCGGCCAGATCTCCGTCGTTGGTCAGCAACAGCAGGCCGGTCGTGGCCCGGTCGAGCCGCCCCACGGGAAAGATGCGCTCCTGTACCTGGTTGCCCAGCAGGTCGAACACGGTGCGGCGGCCCTTCTCATCCTTTACGGTCGTGATGTAATCTTTAGGCTTGTTGAGCAATACGTACACCAGCTTCTTCTCCGGCCGGATCGGCTTACCCCGCAGGGCGACCTTGTCGCCCTCCTGCACCTGGTATCCCGGCTCGGTAACTTTCTCCCCGTTGACGGTGACCTGCCCGGCTTTGACCAGCTCGGCGGCCTGCCGGCGCGAGCACACCCCGCAGTGGGCCACGTACTTATTCAGGCGCATGCCTTCCACCTCCTGCTTGTTGGGCAAGGGGCCGGCCGGCTTCTCCCTGGGTTTGGAAAAACGCTGCTCGCCGGGCCGGCGCTTCGGCCCGCGCTGCGGGCGGCGGTTCTTGTTGGGCGGTTTGGGCATGGGATGCTGGTGGGTTGATTGGTTATTGGTTGATTGGTTGATTGCGCCTGCATCGTCGCAAAGCGCTTAGTTATTTTGTTGCCGGCAGCAACGTCCTGTTGCTTCAGGCGTTGGGTTATTGTTGTCCGGAGGAGGCAGCCTGTCGGGCGCTGCGCTGAATTTTTCCGTTCGCCCTGAACAGTTTGCGGAAGGAAAAATTCAGCGCAACATTAAAACGGTATATCCTCGTCGTCGTTCATTTTCGAGGGCCGGGTGATGATATTCGACTGGGGGCTCTCGAACGTATCCTCCGGCAGCGCCCCGAAGTCCGGGTCGTCCAGGTCGGAGAAGCGGGCGAATTCGTCGGTGAAGCGCAGCTTGATGGTCTTCAGCGCCCCATGGCGGTGCTTGGCCACGATGACCTCGGCGATGCCTTTGAGGGACTGGCCCTCTTCGTCTTCGAGGATGTCATAGTATTCTGGCCGGTAGATGAAGGCTACGATATCGGCGTCCTGTTCGATGGAGTTGTGGACAATGATGTCGTTGGCTACGAAGTTGTGGACATCTTCTACGGTGGCATCGAATACATCTTCTTCGCCTAAAGGTAAAATGCTGGTTATTTCATCCCAGAATATTGCGGGGTGAGATGGTGCCTCAAGAACTGCTACATCCTCTGGTCGATCTTGTACTGTTCTTAGGAGTATGATGGCAACATCCTGTCGGTTCTTTTGAATGTTGTTTGGGGCATGGGCGGTGGGGTTGCGATCAGGATGATCGCCCCACGAGGCGGCGGCGATGCGGTCGCCGGCTTTCAGGTTTTCCAGAGCTGTCCATCCTTGCGGTTTCAGGAATGGATGGTTGCCACTGGCTTTTATACGCCTCCCACTCCTGGTTTTAAGTTCAAATACCATCTTCCGCCCGGAATAAAAAGCCTTAATCATCGTGTGGCTACCCAACTTTTGGCCTTCTCCCAGGGCAACGACTTTTATGGGTTTCTGTTCTTTTCTCTCTGCAAGTTCCTTAATACAAATCAGCCTGCCGGTTTCAGCATCCTGAAGAAGGGTGTCTCCTGTAAGGCACCCCGATTCCCTCAGGTCAGACAGCTGCGGCCGCTTCGTCCCTCCCCGCACTTCCACGGCCCGGCTCAGCTGCGACAGGGCGATGACCGGCACGCTGAGCTCCTTGGCCAGGCCCTTGAGGGCGCGGGAGATGGCGCTCACCTCCTGTTCGCGGTTGCCGCGCTGGTTGTCGCCCCCGCCGCTCATCAGCTGCAGGTAGTCGATGATGATGAGGTCGATGTCGTGCTGCATCTTCAGGCGGCGGGCCTTGGCGCGCAGTTCGAAGATGTTGATGCCGGGCGTATCGTCGATGAACAGCGGCACTTCGCTGATGCGTTCGAGGGCGGCGTTGAGCTGCTGCCACTCGTATTCCTCCAGCTGGCCGTTGCGCATTTTCATACCCGATATCTCCGCCTCCATGGAGATGACCCGCTGGGCGAGCTGAAGGGCCGACATTTCCAGGGAGAAGATGGCGACGGGCTTGCCGAACTCGGCGGCGGCGTTTTTGGCGAGCGATAGCGTCAGGGCAGTATTGTGGGTGACCGTCATGTCTTCCAGGAGGAAGCGCCCGTTGCCATCAATCTCGAAACCGTAATAATCATCTACCTTATCATATTCTACCCGGATACCTGTAACCTGCCAGTCTACAGGGCTTCGCCATTCCCGAGCCTGCTTGCGCTTAACCCGGACCGGGATTTCATCAATGTTCCCATATATTCTCAAGCGATAGGCTGTAGATTCATAACCTATTGAAGCGTTACTAACCTTTTTGGCTTTAAAAGAAACCCGATAGCCCAATGAATCACAGAGGAATTTGATCTGTCGGGCTAGGGCTTCATCCTTTTGTGTGATCTCATATCCATTGGATTGCTCCAGGTAGT
This sequence comes from Phaeodactylibacter sp., assembly GCA_024102975.1. Taxonomy (GTDB): domain Bacteria; phylum Bacteroidota; class Bacteroidia; order Chitinophagales; family Saprospiraceae; genus JACJXW01. Next base: position 17,641 of record JAGFJD010000012.1, read on the forward strand.
GGCCATCGCTGTCAATCAGGCCAGCTAGTAACTGCAAGCGCTTATTTTTTGAATTGATAAGGTATTGTTTAGGAACATGCTTGTTCTCTAACAGATCAAGGTTACTAAGCTGTGCTTGAAGGGAATACCCCCACCTTCCTTTTCTTCCATTACTTATTCGGTATTCAGGACATTTACCTTTACCCTCGTAACACCCCAGCTCCATTCCCAATTCGCCTGCATACTCTTGCAGATAGGAAACTACTTCTTCATCTTGAGTTATGATCTTGCAACCATAAGAAGAACCGTCACCAAGCCAAAGGCCCAGAAAATAGGGAGGAAGAGGAACCTTTTGCTCAGGAAAATCCACAGCTACTTTATACCCTTTATAATTAGTCTGGAACTTAGAAGAACGAGAAATATAATCATTAACAGAAATATCTAAAATGTCTCCTCTCTCTCCCGCGCCTTCCAGGCGGCTTTTTTTCAGAGAAAGAATATGGCTTTCATTGACCCGGTAGTCTTTGCCCTTATTCTGCCGGATCCAGTACATCCGCTCGCGCCCACGGGCGAGGGAGCGTACCCTCCGGGGGGTCGAATCATCTCCCATAAGAAGGTCGCCTACCTTAACATCCTCCACCTTTTTCAGGCTGCCGTCATACATGAGTACTTTAGTGCCCTTGCCCAGGCATTTGCCCATACCCGGCCTGGCGGCTAAAATAATAAGATCCGACCGCTGCAGCCCCGAAGTTAGCCGGTCCAACTCGGTGAAGCCCGTGGGCACTCCGGTTAGCCCATCTTCCTTTTTGCGTAGCTCTTCGAGTTGCTTCTGGGCTTTGGCGGCCAGGGAGGACATGCTTTCGAAGCCGCGGCTCATGTTCTGCTGGGCGATGGCGAACAGCCCCTGTTCGGCGTCGTCGAGCAGGTTGAACACGTCGGTGGTGTCCTCGTAGGCGTCGCGGATGATCTTGGTGGAAACGCTGATCAGTTCGCGCTGCACGTACTTCTGGGCGATGATGCGGGCGTGGTATTCGATGTTGGCGGCCGATGCCACTTTATTGGACAGCTCCACCAGGTAGTAGGGGCCGCCGGCGGCTTCCAGTTCCCCCGTCTTTTTGAGTTCTTCGGTGACGGTGAGCAGGTCGATCGGCTGCGACTTTTCGAACAGCCGCAGCATGGCCTTGTAAATGAGCTGATGGGCGTCGAGGTAGAAGCTTTCAGCGCGCAGGATGTCGAGCACGATCGACAGGGCGTCCTTGTCCAGCATCAACGCGCCCAGCACGGCCTCTTCCAGTGGAATAGCCTGCGGCTGCACCTTGCCGAAGACGTAGTTCGACAGGTCTTCCCCTCGTTTTTTGCTGCGGTTGCGAAGGCTTGGCAGCTTCTTGTCCGGATCCTTCTCGCCAGCCATGGTTGATGAATTGATAATGCGGTATTGAACGCCTGGTTTTTAAAGCTAACAAAACTACGGGATAATTGCCAGAAAGGCGGCCGAAGCCTCATCTATTTATTTTTTGGAAGTGTGGAAAGTGGGGGTAGAGATGTGGAAAAACTGTGGATATCCGGGTAGGCGCGATTCGGTATTCGGTATTCGCACACTCGGAAGCTGTCCTGGAGCGGCCCAATGCCGAATAACCGAATACCGAACTACCGGATCGCTACCCTGTGGAAAAAAATGTGGAAAAGGGCGGCTTCATGGTTTTACGGCCTCATGGGTGCATTGGCCGGTGGTTTGACCGTTTCATAGCGAAAACCGCATAGGGATACGGGGCAGAATGGCATCCGGGGGCTGTCAATCACCGCCCTTTGTTGCCAGTCTGTCTGCGATGTCATCATGGTCTTCCAGAAAGGCGCTATAACTGGCCATCAGGGCATTGCCGATGCTCTCCGTAATTTTTATCAGGTTGAGCGAGGCGTCTATCCTGGGCAGTTCTTCTTTATTTTGGTGGAAGCCGGCGGAGGCCAGCTGGGCAAAATATTGATTGCCCAGGTTCATGTACATTTCCTGGAGGTAATACATTTCCGACAGGTTTTGAATGGTGCGCGGCTCAAAGCGGCGGATGGCGCCCGACAATTTGGCCATTTCCCAGGCGCCGTTGCTCATGATGGCCTGGTTGTAGCCGATGCTGACGGAGACTTTGGCCTCTTCGCCCTTTACGAGAAGGCTGTCCCGCGTGGCCTGCATCTGTTCGCGCTTTAGTTCATTGGCGGTCAGGTTGCTGTCCAGGACGGACAGGTTTTCCTGGATTTCCAGTACGATGGCTTCCAGGGCTTTATTGGCCAGGGCTTTTTCCTTGCGGTTTTCGTTGCAGTTGTCTACGGCCAGGGCCAGGAAGACGGCCAGGATGATGGCGGGCACTTCCAGGAGGATCTGCCGGAGGTTGGGGCGCAGTTGGGACATGGGGGAGGGTTATATGGCTAAATTGTTTTATTGTTATATGGCTAAATTGCTATATGGCTGCTGCCCGTCTTTGCCGGGGGCTCGTCCGGGTAAAATGGCATGTCTGGTTGGGCCTGGTATTTGCCGGAATAACTACAGGCCGGAAGTTCGGAAGTCAGGAGGCGGGAGGCAAAACTTTTCGACGAAGGAAGGGCTGGATCGTTTTAAAACCAACATAAGTTTTTGGCCCGGCATAAACTTGCCAAGTTTTTTATTCCCGTTACCCTTTTTGCAAAAACCGTCTTTTTAGTGCAAGTTGCAAACAACAAACAACAAACAACAAACAACTGACAACAAACAACAACTACCATGACCTGCCTGATCATCGACGACAGCCCCATGGCCCGCGCCGCTCTGCGCAGCCTGATCGAGGAAGTGGAATTCCTGGAGCTGGCCGGTGAGTGTGAGGATGCCCTCTCTGCCCTGAAGGCCATGCAGGGCCGGCCGGTGGACCTGCTTTTCCTGGACGTTGAAATGCCCAGGATGAGCGGCCTGGAACTGCTGGACTCGCTGGCGCAGAAGCCGCTGGTGATCCTCATTACTTCCAAGCGGGATTATGCGGTGGAGGCGTTTGAATACCGGGTGGTGGACTATCTGGTGAAGCCTGTAACTTATCCCCGTTTTGTCGCCGCTGTGCAGAAAGCCAGGGAGGCTTTTCAGCAGCAGGCAGGGAAAGGCGCCGCTGCGGAAGGAAAAGGGCAACTCTTCATCAAAGCCAACAATGTTCTGACCCGGATAGCGCTGGATGACATTCTCTTCGTTCAGGCTCTGGGAGACTACGTCACTATTGTCACCCCTGACAA
>JAGFJD010000015.1 GCA_024102975.1 Phaeodactylibacter sp.
GATTTTGGGTTCTCACGAAGGCATTTTTCCGCCCCATAGCAGCGCTACGGGGCGGAAAAATGGCAAAGTGAGGTTCCAAAAGCTGGCATTTGCAGCCAAAATGACTACCTCCAAACATGCTCTGAGCCAGGGAAGGTCAAACGCCAGTGGCAGGCTGTTTGTGCCTCGTCTGATATTAAAACAAACAAGATGCCCGTTCAACTCTCAGCAAACACGTAATTTTCAGAAATTTTAATACTTGGGGGAAAGAAGGAATATCCGGCCTGCGGAGGGTGCCAGATGAGGTGGTGGAAGTCAAAATCATGAAACCGACGGACGAGCCCGGGTTGAGTGCCCTCGGAAGTAAAGGATGGCAGGCGGTGTTTCACAGCCGGCAAAACCGACGGAGAATGGCAGCAGGCGCAATGGCAGGAAGGGGGGCAATGATCGCCCGGCGTTTCTTGTTCCGGCTCGCCCTGGCAGCAGTGATCCCAGCCCTCTGAATGCTCCTGCTCCTGCGTTTGAACAGTTTGCTCCCGCACATCGCAGCCCATGGCGCCTCCGCAGGGCACCTGGGAAAGGCCAAGCATCAGGATTGCAAACAATATAACCCAGAGTTGCCGCATAATGGGGGCAAAGGTAAGGGTTTAGAAGATCAAGTGCAAGTGAGGCTATTGCCTATACTCTAAGAATCCCTATCTTTAGCCCACCTCCGGGCCGAGTGCCAGGTTCACCCTTCGAGCCTGTTTTTTGCCGGGTGAACCTGGCGCTTCAAAAAACAACCATGAGCGATAAAGAAGAAAAAAAAGATCCCTTCGACGGCGAATACGTCGGCAACATCTGGGGCTGGAAATTCTCCCTGTTCGGCGCGGCGCTGATTTTGCTCCTGCTGGTTGTCATTGCCTACCGGCATTATACTTTGGACGTCCCGCTCGGCCTGGAGGACCCGTTGAAGCAGGAGGCCGCTCCGGCCGACAGCAGCCGGGTGGATACGGCCCGGGGGGAATTTGGGGGGGAGTGAAAGGGATATGGTGGAAATGCGGTGGAAATGCGGTGGAAATGCAGTGGAAATGCGGTGGAAATGCGGTGGAAATGCAGTGGAAATGCAGTGGAAATGCGGTGGAAATGCGGTGGAAATGCAGTGGAAATGCGGTGGAAATACGGTGGAAATACGGTGGAAATACGGTGGAAATACGGTGGAAATACAGTAGAAATAAAAATGGAAAGGATTCTTTTTTCAAAATACCAGGGCACAGGCAATGACTTTATCCTGGTCGACCAGCGGGAGCGGCGGTACCTGAAGGTATCTGACAGGGAGGCTATTGCCCGCCTCTGCCACCGGCGCTTCGGCATTGGGGCGGACGGCCTCATCCTGTTGCAGGGCCACGCGGATTACAACTTCGAGATGATCTATTTCAATGCCGATGGCGGGCAGGGGAGCATGTGTGGCAACGGGGGCCGCTGCATCGTGGCTTTCGCCGGCAGCCTGGGCGCCATCGGGGAACAATGCCGGTTCCTGGCCGTCGATGGCCCGCATGAGGCCCGCATCCGGCCCAATGGGTGGGTGGAGCTGAAGATGAATGACGTAGTGGATGTGGAAAAAGGCGCAGGTTTTTATTTTCTGGATACCGGCTCCCCGCACTATGTTGAATTCGTCGGCAACCTGGAACAGGTGGACGTCTGCCGCAGAGGCCGGGAAATACGCTACTCCGAGCGCTTCAAAAAAGAGGGCACGAATGTCAACTTCGTAGAGCCGGCCCATGGCGGCATCGCCGTGGCTACCTACGAAAGGGGCGTTGAGGACGAGACGCTCTCCTGTGGCACAGGAGTTACGGCTTCGGCGATCGCTTATTTCCTGGCCCGGCCGGACCGGGGGCCGCAGCTTGTCCCTATCCATACCAAAGGAGGGATGCTGGAAGTGCGCTTTACTCCCAGCTCCCATGGATTTACGGATATTTGGCTTTGTGGGCCGGCCGTGCGGGTGTTCGAGGGGAGGGTGTGAGCAGAAGACGGGTTCATGGGTTCATGGGTTCACTGGTTCATGGGTTCACTGGCCCCATGCACCCATGCAACCATGCAACCATGAACCCATGCACCCATGCACCCGTCCCTTCCCGCTATCACTCTCCCTGCCCCAGGGAGTACGCCCGTTCGCCGTTCATCTCGTAGAGGTTTTCGATCTTGATGAAGTTGAGGCCGGCATCGGCCAGGCGCCGGAGCAGGGCCACGATTTCGCCGTAGGGCACCGGGGCGGCGTGCGACATGCCGTTGCCTCTGGCTTTCACCTGAGAATCTACGGACACGAACCGGCAGCGCCAGTGGTCGGTACAGAACGTCTCGGGCAGGCCGTTGGGATAGACCTTGACGCCGCGGTTGGTGATCATCTTGAGCTGCAGGTGGTTGCCGGCAATTTGCTCCAGGGCATGGCCCAGTTCGTTGGGGTCGCGCTGGCCCACGGCCCAGTCCAGGAACACATCTACGCCCACCAGTTTTTTATTGCTGGCGGTGTATGGTTTTACCTTCACCTGGATTGGTTTGGCGCCGTCGCCCAGTTTGGCAGGTTTCAGTTTTTGGGGTGCCTGCCCGAGGCGATCAATCACCGCCTGGGTGAATTCTTTGGTATTGGCCCGGAAGCGGGTGAAGGTCTCGTTGTAGAGGTCGGCAGTATGGATGCCGTCTTCCAGTGTGCGGAGCAGGGCGTTCATAATGCGCTCTGCCGCCCGGGGTTGCCCGACATGGGTAAGCATCATACAGGCAGCATGGATCAGCCCGGAGGGGTTGGCCAGGCCTTTGCCTGCAATATCCGGCGCGGAACCGTGGATAGCCTCGAACATGGACACCGAATCGCCAATATTGGCCGAGCCGCCGAGCCCCACCGAGCCGGCCACCTGGGCGGTGATATCGGAGATGATGTCCCCGTACAGGTTCAGCGTGACGATCACGTCGAACTGGCTGGGGCGGGCGGCCAGCAGGGCGGAGCCGATGTCGATGATATAGTGGTCGGATTGTATGTCGGGATATTCCCGGGCTACCTCGTCGAACACCTTATGAAACAAGCCGTCGGTATGCTTCATGATGTTGTCCTTGGTCATGCAGGTCACCTTGCGGCGGCCGTAGGCCCGGGCATACTCGAAAGCATAGCGGATGACCCGCTCGCAGCCCGGGCGGGAGACGAGCTTCAGGCATTGCACCACCTCTGCTGTTTGCTGGTGTTCGATGCCCGCATAGAGATCCTCTTCATTTTCCCGCACGACGACCAGGTCCATATCCGGGAAGTTGCTTTCCACGTATGGTGTATAGGCCCGGCAGGGGCGGACATTGGCGTACTGCCCCAGGGCTTTGCGGATGGTCACATTTAAGCTTTTGTACCCGCCGCCCTGCGGGGTGGTGATGGGGCCTTTGAGGAAGGCGCGGTTGCGGCGAAGCACCTCCCAGCTTTCCGGGCTGATGCCGGAGGTATGCCCTTCCAGGTATACCTGCTCCCCGATCCGGGCTTCTTCGTACTTCAATTCGGCGCCGGCGGCCTCCAGGATGGACAGGGTAGCCTCCATGATTTCCCGGCCGATGCCATCGCCGTAGGCAATAGTGATAGTAGTAGGTTCCGTTGATGAAACGGAGCGGGTCTGCGATTCTAAAGATGTTTTAACAGGCATAGTGATTTGTTTTTTTTTAGCCGGCGGGATCCTGCAAGGCAGCACGCCCCGGTTAAAATTGATAGTTTTACTATCAACAACAATAAAGAAAGCTGGTTCGTGAAACGGCCATTTTTTATAAGGGGAGCTGAAAGCGCCAGTGCAGTTGGCACTGAACAGCGGGGCAGTTGTTTTCCCGCCGGAGCAGGATGGCGTTGTGGCTACCATTCTAACGTTGGACACGTTGATCGGTGTCGGTTGTTGGTTGCCGGTTCTTCGGCATAAACCTGGCGCCAATTACTAGTGCTTTCCTGCGCCATGAATGCACCCCATGGCAAAAGCGAACAGCATTTCCATCACTTTTTCCAGGTAGCCTTTTTCGTAGCGGATGTCGGTAAGCCGGGGCAGGTGCTGAGCGAAATAGATGTTGTTGTTGGCCGTTTCCAGCAGGGTGCTGGCCAGTGAACGCGGGTAGGAGAACTGCGGGTCAATATCCAGTATAATATCGGCGATCTTGCGGCACAGGGCCTTATAGGACAGGAAGAAGCCTTCCTTGTTCTCTTCATCTATGTTTTTCTTGTGGTAGGCTTTGGTCCCTTCCGTTACCATGATGCGGTGCAGGGCTTCCGGATCGACATATTCTACTGAAGTGCTGCGCTGGGACGTATCGACGATCACCTGGATGGCCGTCTTCAGCCGGGCTTCCGGAGTGGGGACGTTCATGGTGAAGAAACCGACCCGGAATTTCATCCACTCCCAGTACCAGTTCACCAGGTAAACAAACAGGAGCTGCTTGTTCTCAAAATAACGATAGATGGACGCCTCGGTGGAGCCGATCTGATCGGCCAGTTTTTTGAAAGTAAAGCTTTCCAGCCCGACCTCGTCGATCAGCAGGATGCTGTGCTGTACGATCCGGCGCCCCAGCTCTGTTTCTTCCGGGTTTTTAATGTACAGGTTCTTGTTGATGTCCAGGTTGACGGTTACTTTCAGCATGAGCAGCCGATTTTTTGAGAGTTATACTATTATAACAGTACAAAATAAGAAAAATTTGGTTCTTTTACCCGGGAGCGATGTTTTTTCCATGTAGCGTACACACACAGCCGGGGTTTTTTATCACATAGGGCACATAGCCGTTTTCACATAGGGCATAATCGGAGCGCGGCGGCTCGCGCTTCCCGAGGCCGTTTTTTTTATAACATAGGGCACAATGAGGCCCCAGCATTTCGCCCCCAAAGAAACCTTTACTATCATCCAGGACTCCTTCCTCCATAATTACGCCTGCATTGCATTCTGTGGGCAAAAAAAATTTTTAACTCAAAAAACTGATTATCAATTTTTTAATTCAAACCAAAAAAATAAATCCCATTTCCTATGAACCAAAATTGTCCATAATCGTCTTAATAGTAAAACTATCAAAAACCAATTAAGACATGCAATTATCAAACTCAGTCAGAACAAGCCTCAACCGTCCTGCTCCCACCCAGGGGAAGGTCATGGAAGAATTGCTCACTACTATTGAAGAAAACGGGTTGGAAGGGATTCAGCACTATCTCTGGGAAACCCTCGAATCAGAATATCACTATGACCCTAACGCCTGTTCCTGCAGCGGCGAACAGCTGAAAGTGGCCCTTTGCGGGGTAGTGGAAGCCGCCCTGGCCGGCCTGAAAGGGCCAAAGGCGAGCCATCTGCATACGGCTTTCACCATTGCCCGCGGCCGGGGCCCGATTGCGCCGGCACCCTACATGCAGGATGCCAGCCGTGCCATCAGCCAGGCTATTGCCGGCATGGCGCCAAACTACGGAGACCCCAGTGGCCTGGCCCAGAAGCTCATCGGGCTGGCAGTGAGCTATACCCTGGAGACGCCCCGCGTACCGGGCCTGTATGAAAAGCCGGCGCTCGTACAGGGCATCGCCCGGCAGATCACCGATATGCTGGAATTCATGGCCTTCGGCCTGATCTACGAACCCAAAAACAATTCTTGATGAAAGAGTCCTTCAGCCTGTTGGTTTTTCTTTCCGGGCTCTCTCTGATCATCGTTGGTATATCGTTCTACTGGACAGGCGGCCCGGCTTCCGCCGGCAAGCTTGCGGTGGCATCCGGAATATGGCTCAAACTATTTTGGGCCAATATGCTCCAGGAAGAGCAAATCAAAAGATAAAGTTGTGCTTTCAGTATGCAGTAGTATAGGGCTGCCTCCGACAGAGGCAGCTTTTTTTTTCTCCATCCTTCCCCGCAAGCTTTTCGTATACCGCCCGGCGCCGGTCGTAGAATCCTCTTTCCCGCCTCCTTTTTTTATCCTAACTTTAGTGGCCTGAAATCACCTGACTGAAAATAATGGCCAAACGCCTTTTGACCTTCCTCATCTTGTTGGGCACAGCCTTTCCGCTGTGCGCCCTCGCTCCGCCCGGCCCGGAACCGGCCGCCAAAGCCACCGTGCGCCTGGAATTTCCCGGGGCTGCCCGGCCCGGGCCCCATGCCATCCGAATCCCCTTTGTGCTGGCGGGCCGCCTGATCGTCGTGCAGGCAGCGGTGGAAGGCATTGGAGGAAACTTCATCGTCGATACGGGGTCCGGCCGGCTCATCCTGAACGCCGGCCACTTCGACGGCGGCTTCCCCCGGCGCAGCATAGCTTCCGTCGGGACTACCGGCACCGTCGACGGCGTCGGCGTGCGCTCCACTACGGGCTTCTCCTGGGACAGCATCGCCTTCGAAAAAATACAGGCCCACATCATCGATCTGAGCCATATCGAAACCAAAAAGAACATCCGCGTCCTGGGGTTGATCGGTTACGACGTGCTGAAAGATTTTGAAATCCTGATCGATTTCCAGCTGCAGCAAATTACCCTCGTCCGGCTGGACGAGGCCGGCGAGCGCCTTGACAGCCTCGCCATCCTGGAAGAACCGGAGGACAGCCTTGGTTTCCGGCTAACCGGCCACGTCATCACCCTGGACGGCTGGGTCGAAAACACGCCGGTTAAATTCGGGCTGGACTCCGGCGCCGAGCTCAACCTCCTGCACAGCCGCGTCAAACGGCGCATCCTCAACCATTTTAAAATATCCAGCAGGGCCAACCTCAACGGGGTAGGCGCGAGAAATGTTGAAGTACTGGCGGGCAAGCTCTACCGCTTCCGCTGCAACGGCCGGATACGGTGCTCCGGCATGCGGACCCTGCTGACCAACCTCGACGACATCAACGCCGCCTACGGCACCGAACTCGACGGGTTGGTCGGCTACGAATTCCTCTGCATGCGCCGCACCATTATTAACTATAAGAAGGAAAAATTGTATTTTTTGAAGTGGTATAGGCCGTAAAACGGTGGATGGTGGACTGCAGACGGCGACAGAGCCGCACCAACAATATAGCAATTTAAAAATATAACCATAGCACCATACCCCAAACAACCCTGAATTAACAAACAATGAAAAAATTCCAGATTCTAATCTTACTCCTAGCCTACGCAACCCTGGCCGGAGCGCAGCCGGAAGAAGAACCCTACCGGGGTTACTTTTTCGAAGGGGACGAAGTCGTCTTCGAGTTTGACCTGCGCTATTTCGCAGAGGCTACCCAGCACCGCACCGGGAAGCGGGTGGACTTTGACGACCTCAACGTCTACGAGGTAGCGGTAGCCGGCGATTTCAACAACTGGTCCCGCAAAAAGTGGAAGATGAGAAAAGTGGGGGCGCAACGCTACCAACTGCGCAAAAAAATAACCGACTTTGACGACGCCATCCAATGGGCATATAAGTTTGTCGTCAACGGAGAATATTGGGCGGAGCCGCCGGAGGACATCCGGAACAAATCAAAAGTCACCCACGACAACAAAGTCTGGGAGGAAGTCTACAACCTGTCCCTGTACTCCGCCCGGCAGAGCCCCGGCGGCAACACCCGCTTTTTCCTGCCCGGATTTCCGGAAGCGCAACGCGTCGTCCTCTCCGGCTCGTTCAACGGCTGGGACGAGCAGGCGTTTGCCATGGACAAAGCGGAAGGCGGCTGGGCCACGCGCCTGCAGCTGGATGCCGGCCGTTACGAATACAAGTTCATCGTCGACGGCCAATGGATGGAAGACCCCGGCAACCCGGACAAGCGGAAGAACGAGCACGACACGTACAATTCTATCCTTTATGTCACCAAAATCGTCTCCTTTCGCCTGGAAGGCTACGACGAGGCCAAAGCCGTTTTCCTCGCCGGCTCGTTCAACGACTGGCTCCCGGAAGATATCCGCATGCAGCGCGAGGGCAACGCCTGGGCCGTTTCCCTGGAACTGCCCGGCGGCAAGCACTGGTATAAGTTCGTCGTCGACGGCAACTGGATGGCCGACCCGGCCAATCCGTTCCGGGAACACGACGGCATGGGAAATATCAATTCGGTGGTGGTAGTGAAGTGATATTCCCGTATATTTGCTTCCCGGGTTCAAATCCCACAGATATTATTCTAAAAATTTCCGTAAGGAAAGGCCTTTGTCCAGTTCACCCTGTAAAATCTTAGAATCCTGTCTCATGTCCGACAACAAAGTCATCTTCTCTATGGAGGGCGTCTCCAAGACGTACCCGCCCCAGAAAAAAGTGCTCAGCAACATCTGGCTGAGCTTCTTCTACGGCGCCAAGATCGGCGTGCTCGGCCTGAACGGCGCCGGCAAGTCCACCCTGCTGAAGATCATCGCCGGCAAGGAACCCAACTACGAGGGCAAGATCAGCTTCGACGGCAGCTACCGCATCGGCCACCTGGAGCAGGAACCCGTGCTGGACGAAGCCAAGACCGTCCGCCAGGTGGTCGAAGAAGGCGTACAACCCATCGTCGACATGCTCGCCGAATACGAGGCCATCAACCTCAAACTGGCCGAGCCGATGGACGACGACGAGATGATGAAGGCCATCGAGCGCCAGGGGGAACTCATGGAACAGCTCGACCACCACAACGCCTGGGAACTCGACAACCGCCTCAATACCGCCATGGACGCCCTGCGCTGCCCGCCCGAGGACGCCGCCGTCAAAGTGCTGTCCGGCGGAGAGCGCCGCCGCGTGGCCCTGGCCCGCCTGCTGCTCAGCAACCCCGACATCCTGCTGCTCGACGAGCCCACCAACCACCTCGACGCCGAATCCGTCGACTGGCTGGAGCAATACCTGCGCAACTTCCCCGGCACCGTCATCGCCGTAACCCACGACCGCTACTTCCTCGACAACGTCGCCGGCTGGATCCTCGAACTCGACCGCGGCGAAGGCATCCCCTGGAAGGGCAACTACTCTTCCTGGCTGGAACAGAAAGCCAAACGCCTGGAACAGGAGGAGAAAGCAGAAAGCAAGCGCCGCAAAACCCTGGAACGCGAGCTGGAATGGATCCGCATGGCGCCCAAAGCCCGGCAGGCCAAAGGCAAGGCCCGCCTCAACGCCTACGAAAAACTGGCCGGCGAGGAGGTCAAAGAAAAAGAGGCCAAGCTGGAAATCTACATCCCGCCCGGCCCGCGCCTGGGCGACGGGGTGATCGACGCGGAGAACCTGCGCAAGGGCTTCGGCAACCGCATTTTGTTCGAGAACCTCAGCTTCAGCATCCCCAAAAACGCCATCGTGGGCATCATCGGCCCCAACGGGGTGGGCAAAAGCACCCTCTTCCGCATCATCATGGGCCAGGAGCAGCCAGACAGCGGCAATGTGATGATCGGGGATACCGTAAAACTATCCTACGTCGACCAGTCGCACAAAGACCTGCAGGACAAGGAAAAGACCGTCTATCAGGCCCTCTCCCAGGGCAACGAGATCCTGCAGGTGGGCAAAACGGCCGTCAATGCCCGCGCCTACCTGAGCCGCTTCAACTTCACCGGCGACGGCCAGCAGAAGAAGCTGGGCGTGCTCTCCGGCGGAGAGCGCAACCGCCTGCACCTGGCCATGGCCCTCAAGGAGGGCGGCAACGTGCTGCTGCTCGACGAGCCCACCAACGACATCGACGTCAATACCCTGCGCGCCCTGGAAGACGCGCTGGACAGCTTCGCCGGCTGCGCCCTGGTGATCAGCCACGACCGCTGGTTCATCGACCGCCTGGCCACCCACATCCTATCCTTCGAGGACGAGGCGGAGGTGGTGTTCTTCGAGGGCAACTACTCCCAGTATGAGGAGATGAAAAAAGAGAAGTACGGGGAGGTACAACCGCATAGGCCGCGGTTTAAGAATGTGATTAATCGCTAAAGCGACTGCCATATACGGGAACTAAAACTAAAGATGGTAGCAGGATTCAGCTCCCCCCGCTCCACCTGCTCCCTGGCAAGCTCGACAAACTGGTCAATGCCCAGCCCGTCCAGCGTGCCGCCCCGTTCGAAGTGCAGGCTGTAAATCTTGCCTACTGCGCCGGTGAAGAAGCCCATCACGGCCGCGTTGGTCAGCCCTTCCGACCACCTGCCGGACTTTTCGTTGGGGTTGAACAAGACGCTCGCGCCCGAGGAAAACAGGCGGGCGATGGTGCTGAAAGAAAGGGCGCTGAGTACCATCCGCACCTCCTGTGCTTCAAAAGGGACTTCGTACAATTCCGCCAGCTTTTTGGCCATGCGGTACTGGATGCCCGTCACGGCAGCAATGTCCAATCCGGAGGAGAGGAACAGGCCGGCGGCGGAAGAGAGCAGGACGTGGTTCTTGACGATGTCATCGGCGGCTTCAGCGAGGGGGGTGGGTCCGGCCAGGGAACTGGCGGTGCCGTTTTGTTTTTTCATGTCTTTAGAAGTTTATGGTTGCGGGGCACACCACTAGACATTTTCTGGTCCGTTTAAAAGTGTAAGCGTGTAAAGGTGTAAAAGAAATTGGCTCCCAATCATTTACACGTTTACACTTTCACACCTTTACACAAGTAGCCCCCAAAATGTCC
>JAGFJD010000017.1 GCA_024102975.1 Phaeodactylibacter sp.
CATTTTGGGGGCTACTTGTGTAAAGGTGTGAAAGTGTAAACGTGTAAATGATTGGGAGCCAATTTCTTTTACACCTTTACACGCTTACACTTTTACACGGGCCAGAAAATGTCTAGTGGTGTGGCCGCCTGGTGTTGAACAAAGCCCGGCAGAACAAACCCGGCGGGACAGGTTCCGCCCCATTCAAAGCCAGTCCGGAATCAGCAAATTCAGACAATTCCACAACCTAAATAATTACAATCAACATGAGAAAATTGACACTCCTCGCTTTACTGGCCACAGCCCTGTGGGGGAGCGCAGCAGCCCAGCAAAAACCGGCGGTGAACGCCGTGTCTGCCAAAATACTATTCGTCGACTACGGCAACCCCAATTCTGTCGACAGCCTGAGCATCACCAACGGCATCGAGTTCGGCTACCTGCGCAAGATCAACCGTTGGCTGAACGTCGGCCTGCCGGTGAAAGTAGGCCTTGCCAATGTAGCCGACGATGCCAACAACAACCGTATATTTGCCAGCCTCGACGGCATCCTGCAAGTACAGTTCGCCCGCACCGAAGACACCCGCGTCATCCCCTACATCATGGGCGGCGGCGGCATGGTCTGGGAGAAAGACCTGGGCACCAATCTCCAGATCCCTATGGGCGCCGGCCTCAACATCCGGGTTGCCGGGCGGTCATTCGTCAATATCCAGGCAGAATACCGACTCTCCCAGGAAGAGAAACGCAGCAACATCCAGGCCGGCCTGGGGCTGGTGCATTACCTGGGCAAGGTTGACTCCGACGGCGACGGCGTTGCCGACGTGCTGGACCTCTGCCCCAACGAGGTGGGCCCGGCCAGCACCGGCGGCTGCCCCGACCAGGACCTCGACGGCATCGCCGACCGCGAAGACCAGTGCCCTGCCCGCCCCGGCAAAAAACGCTTCAACGGCTGCCCGGATACGGACGACGACAAAGTGCCCGACCATGAAGACGACTGCCCCGACACGCCCGGCCTGGAAAAATTCAGGGGCTGCCCGGATACGGACAAAGACGGCATCCCCGACAAGGACGACGACTGCCCGGAAGAGAAGGGAGACGCCAGCGCCAAAGGCTGCCCGGACAGCGACGGCGACGGAATCGTAAACAGCAAAGACAAATGCCCCGACGTAGCCGGCCTGGCCCAGTTCGGCGGCTGCCCCTTCGCAGACAAGGACGGCGACAAAGTGCCAGACGACAAAGACCAGTGCCCGGATAAGCCCGGCAGGCCGGATATGGACGGCTGCCCCGACACCGACAAAGACGGCATCCACGACGGAAAGGACAGTTGCCCCGAACAGGCCGGTCCGGAAAGCAACAAAGGCTGCCCGGAACTGAAAAAGGAAGAACGGGAAGTGCTCAACTTCGCCATGCGCGCCGTGCAGTTCGAAACCGGCAAGGCGGCCCTCAAGGAGGAATCCTTTGCCGTCCTCAACCAGATCGTAGACATCATGAACCGCTACCCGGGCTACAAGCTGCGCATCGGCGGCCATACCGACAACGTCGGGGAGGAACAGTCCAACCAAATCCTCTCCGAAGAACGGGCCAAGGCCTGCTACCAGTACCTGGCCTCCAAAGGCGTCAGCCCCGGCAGGATGAGCTTCGAAGGCTTCGGCGAGTCCAAACCCGTCGCTTCCAACGACCTGCCCTCCGGCCGCCGGATGAACCGCCGGGTTGAGTTTGACCTATACATTGACTGAAAAAATACTACGCCTAGTATGATCCTTGAAGAAATGGCGCGCCAACCGGGCGCGTCATTTCTTATTTTAACGTGAGGTTTGACCTGGATGTACTGCCATTCAGCGAACAGAGGCCAGTTGAGGCTGAGGCTGAGGTTAAGGTTGAGAGCCTTGGAGGCTGGGAGTCGCAGGCAAGCCAGGCTTGAGGCATACTACTAGACATTTTTCTGGACACAGAGTACCCGGAGAAGACACAGAGCCACACAGAGGCTTGATTATCAATGTAAAGAACTCCGTGTACTCTGTATTGGCCTCAGTGTTCTCTGTGGCCAAAACCATTTTGTCCAGTAGTGTGGGCTTGAGGCATACTTGCCAGAGAATGCAAGGGTTGCGGCAGCCATCTTTTGCCCTCAGCCTCAGCCTTAACCTCAAACCTCACGTTATTTTACGTACCCCTCATAGCCCACCTCTTCCAGCTTCCGGTACTTCACCGCCACCCCTTCCGCCAGCTCTTCCTTGTATTTTATAATGCGGCGGCGCACCTGCTCGTCGTAAGCCCCCAGGATCTGAGCCGCCAGGATGCCGGCGTTTTTGGCGGCGTCGAGCGCCACGGTGGCCACCGGCACGCCGTTCGGCATCTGTAGAATGGACAGGACCGAGTCCCAGCCGTCCATCGAATTGGACGACCGGATGGGCACGCCAATGACCGGCAAAGGGGATAAAGAAGCCACCATGCCCGGCAGGTGAGCCGCTCCGCCCGCGCCGGCGATGATGGCCTGTACGCCTCTCTCATGAGCTTTCCTGGCGAATTCGAAGAGCCGCTCCGGCGTGCGGTGGGCAGAGACGATGGTCAGCTCGAAAGGTACGCTTAGCTCCCGGAGTACGTCGGCGGCCTGCCGCATGACGGGAAGGTCCGAATCGGACCCCATTATTATGCTTATCATAGATTCTGTTTTTTCTGTATGAACTGCTGGGTTGAACGCCTTTTGCCACGAAAACACGAAAGCCCACAAAATTTAGTGCGGCTTTCGTGTTTTGGTGCTTTCGTGGCGGAAAAACCGGAAACGTCAAACTTTTGCGCCAAATGTAAAGAAATTTTCGCCTGAGTAAACGAAACAATGGAATAAAACCATTACGTTTTTGACTGTACAAAAACTTGTTTTTATCAAAAACAGGACATAAATTTGCTTTATCATCAAATAGCGACAAGATGAAAAAGCAAAGCGCCCACCGCCAGTACAACTTCCCCGACGCCGACCTCTACCTACAATGCATCGAACGCATCAAGTACGCCCAGCGGGACCTCAGCCTGTTCACCCAGTACGGTTATGACACGGACCGGCTGAAGGGGTTCCTGGCCCTGTGCGACAAATTCCGCGGCCTGCCCGACGACGACGAGCTGCTGGGCGACCAGATGATCACCACCGAGAAGAAGTACAAGGCGGCGGAAAGCCTCAAGACGGCCATCCGCAGCCTGATGACGCGGGTAGCCATGAAATACAGCAACCGCAGCGGCCGCTACCGCAAGTTCGGCACCGCCAAAATGGGCGACATGACCGACGCTCAGCTCATCTTCTGCGGCCGGCGGGTGGTGCGCGTGGCGCGCCAGCAGATCGACTTCCTGGCCGACGTGGGCGTCAACGAAAACGTGATCAAACGGGTGACGGACGCCACCCGCGACTTCGAGAAGGCCGTCAACATCCAGCAGGACAAGGTGGCCGACCGGGACATCTCCGTGGAGCGCCGCATCGAGCAGGGCAACAGGCTGTACGAAGAACTGATCATCCTCTGCAACATCGGCAAAGACATCTGGGCAGAACGCGACCCGGTGAAGTACGAGAACTACTGCATCTACGAGAGCAACAACGAACAGAAAAAGGCCCGCAAGGCGAAGCTGGAGGAGGAACAGGCGGGGGAACCCTGACCCTACTCAATCACCGGCTTCCCGATGTACACCTTGATTTCCGGCGACAGGCGGATGCGGATTTTGACCACCAGCGGGTCGTTGAGGTTGGCATAGGTGCGCCGGTGCAGGTTGTAGGCCGTGCGGATAGTGGTGAAAACGGAGGTCAGCGCCGGGTTCTTTCGTACTTCATGGAGGATTTCGTCCAGGCGTTCTTTGGAAAACTTCTCGTGTTTGCCTACCAGCTCCACTTCCAGGGCCGGGCTGAGCGCCACCGCCAGGGAAAAGCTGGTGATCTCCAGGCCGTAGACTTCCAGCTTGGGGAAAACCTGGAGCCATTCCTCGATCAGTTGGTAGGTCTTCTCTTTGGCGCCCTCCCCCAGGCTGGCAGCCTGCTCCCGAAGGACGTCCGAGGCTTCCTGAATGGCTTTTTTGAATTTGTCGATCATAACAAAAGGGTTTTATAGCCAGGGGCAACGATCAACCGGCAACAAACAACAGCACATCACCTGTTCCTGAACCGTATTTCCCCCTCCAGCCCCGCCTTTCCTTCCATCAGGTCCATCAGCGGGCGTTCGACGGTCACGGTGTTGCCGTCAGTTTCGGCCCCTTCGATGGTCGTCTTTTTGACCTTGCCGGGCAGGTGGTAAACAGTGGTGTGCGTGCCGCCGCTGAAGAACATTTTCATAAACTCGCCGTCTTCGCCGGCAAACAGCTCGCTGGCGCCCCCCTGTTCGCTTTTCAGGCGGGTGAGCCGCTTCTTTTTGAAGGCAAATTTGCCGCCTGGCATCAGCATGCTGCCCATGCCGCCCATCGCCCCGGCCCCGGCGGCGGCGCCTTCCTCGCTGAGCTTCTGAAAAAATTCGTCGATCTGCCCCACATTCTCAAAAGGAAAGTTCATGCTGACCAGGAATTTTCCGAGCGAGTCGCTCATGGTCATGCGCATGACGGCCTCCTTCATGACGCCCTCCGCCATGCCCCCCTGCCCCAGGTAGATGAGGGTGTCGGTCTCGCCCAGGTCAAACCCGGCCTCCGCCCCCTCTTCCTTGGCGGCCTCTTCGATCAGGCTTTTCATCATGGGGTTGCTGAAGAACTCGCTCATGTCGAAGGTGACCTGGTATTTGCCGGAGCCGTCCTTGTTGAGGTAGATCTCTTCCAGCGTCTCAATGCAACTGGTCAGCAAAAAGGAACAGGCGGCCAGCAGAAGAATAATGGTCTTGTTCATCGCTATCGTTTTTTGGATGTAAAGTCAAGCGCATAAAAGTAAGCCTTACGGATTGGATTTTAGAATATTACCTGGTAAAATTGGTTGCCCTTCGGCAAGCTCAGGGCAAGGCCTTCGGCGAGCCTGCTTGATTTTTACCCGGCCGGGGGATGTGGACGGGCGTTGGTTGCATCCTGCTGGATATTTTTCTGGACACAAAGTACGCCGACCTGCCTGCCCGCCTGCCTGCCTGCCTGGCAGTAATGGCAGGCAGGCAGGGAAGACACAGTGCCATACAGAGGCTTGATTATCAACGGAAAAAACTCTGTGTGCTCTGTGTTGGCCTCAGTGCGCTCTGTGTCCAAAACCATTTTGTCCAGCAGGTTAGTTGGGCAGCAGAGGCACTATACCCCCAATCAACTCAATCAACCAATCAACCAATTCCCCTCTCATGCGTTTCAATGATTTGAACCAAACCTGAACATAAACCAAATATGGGAATGACGGACATCCAGACGCTGGGAGCGCTCAAAAAAAGCGGGTACCAACCCCGGACCATCAAGGAAGAACTGCGCAGCAACCTCATAAGAAAATTACAGGCCAAAGAAAAAATATTTGAGGGCATTATCGGCTTCGACGATACGGTCCTGCCCGACATCGAGCGGGCCGTCCTCTCGCGGCACAACATCCTGCTGCTGGGCCTGCGCGGCCAGGCCAAGACCCGCATCGCCCGCATGCTGGTGGCCCTGATGGACGAATACACGCCCATCGTCGCCGGCAGCGAGCTCAACGACGACCCCCTGAACCCGATCTCCCGTTACGCTCACGACCTGATCGCCGAAAAGGGAGACGACACGCCTATCGAATGGATCCACCGCGACGCCCGCTACGTGGAAAAGCTGGCCACCCCGGACGTCAGCGTCGCCGACCTGATCGGCGATGTCGACCCCATCAAGGCGGCCACCCTGAAACTGCCGTATTCCGACGAGCGGGTGATCCACTTCGGGCTGGTGCCCCGGGCCCACCGGAGCATCTTCGTGATCAACGAGCTGCCCGACCTGCAACCCCGCATCCAGGTCTCCCTGTTCAACATCCTGCAGGAAGGCGACATCCAAATCCGCGGGTTCAAACTGCGCCTGCCGCTCGATATTCAATTCGTCTTCACCGCCAACCCGGAAGATTACACCAACCGGGGCAGCATCATCACGCCGCTGAAGGACCGGATCGAAAGCCA
Source organism: Phaeodactylibacter sp. (assembly GCA_024102975.1). GTDB lineage: Bacteria > Bacteroidota > Bacteroidia > Chitinophagales > Saprospiraceae > JACJXW01. The sequence continues at coordinate 6,033 of JAGFJD010000017.1, forward strand.
GATCCTGACCCACTACCCCAAGACCATCGACATCGCCCGCCAGATCACCATGCAGGAAGCCCGGCTGGCCGACGAACAGCGCGCCGCCATCGAAGTGCCCGGCCTGCTGCAGGTGCTGCTCGAGCAGATCGCCTTCGAGGCCCGCGAGAGCGAGTTCATCGACGAGAAAAGCGGCGTCTCCGCCCGCCTGACCATTTCCGGGTACGAAAACCTGGTCAGCACCGCCGAACGGCGCATGCTGCTCAACCGGGAGAAAAAAGCCCGCGCCCGCATCATCGACTTCTGGGGCGTCGTGCCCTCCGTTACCGGCAAGGTGGAGCTGGTCTACGAAGGCGAACAGGAAGGCCCCTACCAGGTGGCCATCTCCCTGCTGAGCAGGGCCGTCAAGAAAGCCTTCCTCGACCACTTCCCCAACCCGGACAAGCTCAAAAAGGGCGTGGAAAAAGACCCATACGGCACCATCCGCGCCTGGTTCTCGGGCGGCAATGAAATGGACCTGCTCAACGATTGCAGCGAGAAGGATTTCCATAAAGCCCTGGACCAGGTGGCCGGCCTGCGCAAACTGGTGGAAAGCCAGCTCAGCGTACAGGGCGACGACCTCTACACCTACATGGAACTGGCCCTGCACGGCCTGGCCGAGTTCAACGTCATCAACAAAGAGGTGCTGGAATCCAGCTTTTCCTTCCGCGACCTGCTCGCCAACATGCTGGACGACGACCTTTTTGACGATGACGACTACGATAACTAAGCGGTATCGTGGTATTAGTGGTGTTGCGGCATTGTGGTATCGCGGCCACAACACCTCAACACCACAACACCTCAACACCTGAACACCACAACACCTCATTACTTCACAGAAAACCCAACTTCCATGCTGCTACGCATCAATCCAACCAACCCGGAAGGGAGAAAAATAGCCCAGGCCGTGGGGGCCCTGAAAAACGGGGGCGTCATCATTTACCCCACCGACACCGTTTATGCCCTGGGGTGCGACATCAACGACGGCAAGGCCGTTGACCGGATTTGCAAACTGCGGGATCTGGACCCCCGCAAGGCCCACCTGTCGCTGATCTGCCGGGACATCAGCCAGGTCTCGGATTTCACCCAGCAGATCGACAACCAAATCTTCCGCCTGATGAAAAAGCACCTGCCCGGGCCGTTCACCTTTGTGCTCAACTCCAATAACCAGGTGCCAAAGATGTTTAAAAACCGGAAGCGCACCATCGGCATCCGCATCCCGGACAACAACATCTGCATGGCCCTCGTCGAAGAGCTGGGCCACCCTATCCTGACCGCCTCCCTCAAATCCGACGATGAAATCCTGGAGTACTTCACCGACCCGGCCGACATCTACGAAGACTATAAAAAACTGGTCGACCTCGTCATCGACGGGGGCGTCGGGGGCAACGTGCCGTCCACGGTGGTGGATTGCACGGGGGCGGAACCGGCGGTGATCCGGGAAGGGACGGGGGTGTTGGAGGTATAAGAGAGCTTTCTACCCAACAACGCTCACCGTTTCACCACCTGCGCTCCATAAAACACCCGGCCAGGATTATCCTCCGGATATACCTCCACGTGGTAATGCCCGGCCGGAAACTTCGCCAGGTTAACCTCCAACCGCTCCTCCAACGGCTCCACCGCTTGATGCAGCATCAACCGCCCAGCCAGATCATATACTTCTACATGCCCAGCCCCTATAGCTTTGGGCAACTCAACCGACAATGGCCCGGCCGTAGGGTTGGGGTATACCAGAAGGGCACGCCGGTAAAACACATCCAAGCCGAAAACCGATACGATGGAAGGGTCGCATTTGTCTTCCTCGTCTACCCGCCACCGGGTGTGAAAGGGGAGGCTGGGGCCGGAATGGCCGGGGAGGCCGAGGCCGTTTTGCACAAAACCACAGGCCGTGCCCAACTCGTCGGGATGGTTGATGATATGGAAGGAGTTGCTGCCATTGGTGGAGCACATATAGATGCGGCAATCCGGGCCTAATACCATGATGAAAAAATTGGTGGGAAAAGGGTCCAGCGTACCATTATATACATCGATCAGCCGGATGCCGCCTTCCAGGATATTGTCTTGCCAGGTATCAATTTGATGCAGGGAATCTCTATTGGTTACGTACAGGAAACGGCTGTTGGGCGACCACTCTACGCTACCGAACTGGAAGTCAAACGTATCCAGTACCGTAGGGAATATTTCGATGAATTGGTGATTGCTTAGCGTGCCCGTGGCGCGGTCAAAATCATAAAGGTGCAGGTTGTCATACCTGTTGTAGTAAGCATATTTAGTGCCATCCGGGCTGAAGCGGGCCGTACCGGACGCACCAGAAAACCAGACATCAAAGAATTGAAATGATTCCTGATTGGGCATCCGGTGTATGCCAGCGGTGTCTATCAAAAAGGTAGCATATTCTGAGGTTTCAAGCAAGGGTTGGACCACCCACCAGTCTCTGCCGTTCTGATGCCGCATGGCGGCAAGGTAAGCGCTAATAGGATGCTCATTCATCAGCACAGAATCAAAATAAACGACATCGCCGTACCCATCATCGAGAGATATATCTATATAAGTATTTCTTAATTGACTAATGAACGATACATTTGCATAATCGCTTGTTTCAACTATAGTTTTATGCAAAAGATAGTAACCTTGCTCATTGCCGGGGTCATCCAATATGGCCAGGTTTTGAGTGCCAGGATAGCCATAAGCACAATCATCCCAACCTGTTATTTCTTTGAACGAGCTGTGATTTAGGGTATCTCCATTCGGCATCACTTCGTGCTCCCGGTTGAGCACGGCGCAGCCATTGGTATAGAATA
>JAGFJD010000019.1 GCA_024102975.1 Phaeodactylibacter sp.
CATTTTGGGGGCTACTTGTGTAAAGGTGTGAAAGTGTAAACGTGTAAATGATTGGGAGCCAATTTCTTTTACACCTTTACACGCTTACACTTTTAAACGGACCAGAAAATGTCTAGTGGTGTGGCCAGTCGGCATAGTTCTAATTTTGCTTTAAAGCGAAGGGCGCGTGTGGCGAGCCGTTCGATCGCTGGCAAGCAGTTGAACTGCCAACGCTGCACCAAAAATCAAACCGCAGGGAAGCTGCCGGCTATGCCGGCACGGTAGGCGGGCTGGCCAGTCGCAAGCCGGCCTGGCAGCAGAGCCTCCTGCCATCACCGCCAATCCTGTTAATCCTGGCGATCCTGTCATCCTGTCTTCCTTTTATCCCCGTTCAGCACTTAAAATTTGCTCCTGGCGGCCTTCCGGAATACCTTGCCGGAAAAATTTCAAACCATGAGAATTTTCCAGATGATGATCCTGGCGCTGCTGCTTTCGGCCTTCGGCGCCTGCAACAATGCAAACGACGACAATTCGCCATCCGATTCCCCCCCCGTGGTGGCCGGCGACGACAGCGCCTGGCGGGTAAGCTACTACTTCGACAAGGACAAGGAGGAGACCAGCGATTTCGCCGGCTACCGCTTCACCTTCCGGGACGACGGCACCCTGGAAGCTGTCCGGAACGGCACCACGGTCGCCGGCACCTGGGCCACAACCCGCGACGACGGCCGCCAAAGGCTTGTGATCAATGCCGGCACAGCGTCCAGGCCATTGGAAAGCCTGACGGATGATTGGGTGATCGTCGAGCAGAACGCCAGCCGCATCCGCCTGCAGGATGACAACGACGAACACCTGGAGGAGCTGCATTTTGAGAAGATTTAGCGGGGTGCATTTAGCGTACTACTGCTTTGATTGTGAAATGACTACGGTTTGACAGCACGCAAAGGCGCAGAGGCGCGGAGCGCCAGGCCCTCTGCGCCTCTGCGTCTCTGCGCGAGATTTTACAACGTATACTTTGCGTCATTTGAAATTGATGCACTACTGCTCTACCCCCGGCAAAAAAAGCCCTCCTGTCCCCCGTTCGATGATCAGGCTGTCGACATGCCCGGCAATGGGGGCTTCCATGCTCATGAAGTGCAGGTGCATATTGGTGGAATGATGGGTAAAGACGCCGTGGTGGTGTGCCGAATAGAAGCCCAGTATTTTCACCGGCGCCGCGCTGAGCGTACCCCTCATGCCGGCCTGCAGGTGTTTTTCGTGGGTGTGAACCGTATCCCCTTCCGGCCAGTCGATGATGTGGTAATCCAGTTTGTTGACAGTGGCTTCGACCAGAAAGGGGAAAGGGTTTTCCACATCGACCTTTTCCTTTCGGGCGGCATCGCGGATAAAGTTTTCCAGGGCCTCGTAACTCCGGACATTATAAGGAATGGGAATGGCCGCGCCCCAGTGCGGCACGCTGGCGTAAACAGCCAGGGCGGCTTTACCGGTAGGATCCTGCGACAGTTCCAGCACGCTGTCCTGCACCCTGGCGATGAGGAGCTTGCCGTTCCAGGCCAGCAGTTCGCCCTTCAGGCCTTCCATGGCGCCCAGGGCATAGACGTGCTTTTTCTTCAGTATTTCTTCTACCGCGACCTGCCCGGAGAGGTTACCCTCCCGCATGATCGTTTTCAGGGCACCGTTCCAGCCTACCTCAAAGGATGCCTCCGATGCCGGCCGGGGCTGGCAGCCCCAGAGGACTGCGAGAAGAAAAAGAGAAAAGTGATATTTCATCTGCTTCTATTTGATACTATACCATGACAGGCTAAGTTTACCGGGAATATCCAACCGCCCGGCAGGCAGGGCCCCCATACACCTTTACACCTTTACACCTTTCCTCCTCCTCCCAGCCGTTTCCCCGCCACCATGATCCGCTCCAGCTTTCGTTGTTGTTCCAGCACGGCGGGCGCTGCTGCCCGCGCCTCGCAGTTGGAGATGCTGCACCGCTCGCAGGTGGTGTTGACGATGCGGGTGCTGAGTTTCGGGCTGTCGAGGAAGCGGAAGAGCCGGCGCAGGGCGTCGTTGACGAGCAGGCCGACCGTCACGCTGGTGCCTCGGTTGGGGTTCTGGAAATCGGGTTTGGCCACAGAGATGCACAGGTAGCGGTTGGGGGTTTCCCAGTACTGGGAAATCTGGGCGTCGGCGGCGGGGGCCGTATCGTTGTGCAGCTGCTGTTTGGATTTTACCTTTTTGATGATATTGACCGACACCCATCGGCGGCAGTAGTGTTCGTTGAGCTCGTTGGCGTAGGGGTTGTGCAGTTGGGAGAGGTGCAGCTCTTTGGTCATCTGGAATCGTTGCAGGCCCTCGTCGCCCACCAGGCGCAGGAAGAAAAGGTCTTTGATGTCGAAATGGCGGGGCAGCAGGTTGGTCAGGCGCTGCAGCAGCATTTCAGGGGTGACGTCGTATTTGTCCAGGAGGCTCAGGAAAGCGTCCGGCTGCCAGGATGCCTTTTGCGCGAAGGCGCGGATATCCTCCACCATATTTTGTTCGTCCATCAGCAGGGCGACGGAGAAGTAGGAGGCTTTGAAGTTGTTGAGCAGGCGCTCGAATGTATCTGCCTCGACGATGCGGGTGAAGTAGGGGCGGTCGGCGAACTTCAGGTACTGGAAGGCCAGCTCGCGGCCCAGGAGGAAGTTTTCCTGGGCACTGCTGAGGCCCTCGTTCAGGAAGAGCGTCCGCCGTTCAGAAGAGAAGAAGGAGCGCTGGCGTTTCAACTCCTTTTCCCGGGGCATGGCCTGCCGGTCCGTCTCTACCCCAAAGCGCTCCCGGAGCAGCTGCTCCAGAAAAGGCGTGGTATAGGGCAGCCCGCCTTTCACGTCAAATGCTTCCCGAAACTGCCGCACGGCGGTTTCCAGTTCCTCGAAGTAATTGTCGTACATATCCTGATAGGAGCGCAGGGCAGCCAGGTAGAGGTGTTCCCGCTGCATCTGGTAGTTGCGGGTGATCTTGAACAGGGTGCTGATAAAGGCGTTGACCTTGTCCGGCGTATTGGAAAACAACTCGAAGAGCTTCTCCGGGCTGATGCCGAACAGCTCCAGCGGGAATTCCTTGACGAAATCGGAGGTCAGCAGGTCGATGATGGGCTGCAGCTTCTTGGAGGCCCGCGTGGAGACCATAAAGTCGTAATCCACCCCCAGGGCCTGGGCCATGGCGTTGATCTTATCTACCTTCGGATATTTTTTCCCCTTCTCGATGTCGTGCAGGTAGGATTTGGAGAGCCCCGCCCGTTCGGCCAGTTCCTCCAGCGACAATCCCTGCTGCTGCCGCAGATACTTGGCTTTGAAGCCGAAGATCATCTTGATGATGGCTTGTTGTTCGAGCATGGTTTGACTGGTTCTTGTGTGGAATGAGTGAATTTTACCCGGCCGAGGCACGAGGACGGGGAGTGAATGAGTGAATGAGTGAATGAGTGAATGAGTGAATGAGTGAATGAGTGAATGAAGGAACACCCGGATGGGCACCGAATTCATTCCATACATTCCTTTTGGCGTAAAGATACAAAATTGTGGAAAAAAAAGTATTAGCGGAATTTCCGCTTTTAGATAAAAAACCTCATATTGCGGACTATAACGAAAAAAAGGATGCAATATGGAGACGATCACCGCTAAAACGTACACCACCATTAACGGACTGACGATACAGGGGAAATTCCGCACTGCCTACGCCCCCATATTAACCGAAGAAGCTCAGCAGTTCCTGCTTGAGCTGCACCGGCGGTTCAACGCCCGCCGCAAGGAGCTGCTCGGCCGGCGGGAAGCGCGGCAGCAGGAGATCAACGAGGGCAAGATGCCGGATTTCCTGCCCGAGACGAAGCACATCCGGGAGAGCGACTGGACGGTTGCGCCGCTGCCGGCCGACCTGCTGGACCGCCGCGTGGAGATCACCGGGCCGGTCGACCGCAAGATGGTCATCAATGCCCTCAACTCCGGCGCCCGGTGTTTCATGGCTGATTTTGAAGACAGCAACAGCCCCGGCTGGGACAACAACATGCAGGGGCACATCAACCTGATCGATGCCGTCAACCGCACCATCAGTTTCGAAGCGCCCGGTACCGGCAAAAAGTACCGGCTCAACGACAAGACAGCCACCCTGCTCGTCCGCCCCCGCGGCTGGCACCTCGAAGAAAAACACCTGCACGCCGACGGAGAGCAAATGAGCGGCAGCCTGGTGGATTTTGGCCTGTTCTTCTTCCACAACGCCAAAAACCTGATCGCCAATGGCTCCGGGCCCTATTTCTACCTGCCCAAGCTGGAGAGCCACCTGGAGGCCCGCCTGTGGAACGACGTCTTCGTCTTCGCGCAGGACTACATCGGCATACCGCAGAAAACCATCAAGGCCACCGTGCTCATCGAGACCATCCTGGCCGCCTTCGAGCAGGATGAGATCCTGTATGAACTGCGCGACCACTCTTCCGGGCTGAACTGCGGCCGGTGGGACTACATCTTCTCTTTCATCAAGAAGTTCCGCAAGCTGCCGGGCTTTGTCATGCCCGACCGCGCCCAGGTCACCATGGGCGTCCACTTCATGAAGTCCTATTCCCAACTGGTGATCCAAACCTGCCACCGCCGCGGCGTGCACGCCATGGGCGGCATGGCGGCACAAATCCCCATCCGGGGCGATGAGGAAGCCAACCGGAAGGCCCTGGAAAAGGTGCGCGCCGACAAGGTCCGCGAGGCCCGCGACGGCCACGACGGCACCTGGGTGGCCCACCCGGGGCTGGTGCCGCTGGCTACGGAGGTCTTTGACCAGTATATGCCCGAAAAGAACCAGATCGCCAACAAACGGGCGGACGTAAAAGTGACGGCCGGGGACCTGCTCCGGGTACCCGAGGGCACCATCACCGAAGACGGCCTGCGCCTGAACATCAACGTCGGCATCCTCTACCTCGAGAGCTGGCTGCGCGGCGTCGGCGCCGCCGCCATCTACAACCTGATGGAAGATGCCGCCACTGCCGAAATCTCGCGCACCCAAATCTGGCAGTGGATCCACTCCGGCGCCAAGCTGGAGGACGGCCGGGAGATCAATTATTCCCTGTACCGCTGCCTGCTCCCCACCGAGCTGGAGAAAATCCGGGAATACGTCGGGGAGGAAGCCTACGAGAACGGCCGCTTCGGGGAGGCCATCAACCTGTTCGACAAATTGATCGGCGAGAATGAATTCACAGAGTTCCTGACCCTGCCGGCTTATAAGCTGATCGATTGATTTCTTCCGGACGGGTTCAAGGTTTTTCCTGAATCTTAAAAAAAACTTCTTTCGCTAATAATCAAAAACAAACAAAAAAATGCAGCAGCAAGACATCAAAGTAAAGCAACTACTAACCGATTGGTTGACGAATCCCCGCTGGGAAGGCATTCAGCGCCCGTACACGGCCCAAGAGGTAGCCAAGCTCCGGGGCAGCCTTCAGATCGAATATACGCTGGCGCGGGAAGGCGCCAAGAAATTCTGGCACAAGCTGCACACCCAGCCGGTCGTATCCGGCCTGGGCGCGCTGACCGGCAACCAGGCCGTGCAGGAAGTCTCCGCCGGGCTGGACACGATCTACCTCAGCGGCTGGCAGGTGGCGGCCGACAACAACCTGGCCGGCGCCATGTACCCGGACCAGTCGCTCTATCCGGCCAATTCGGTGCCGGATGTGGTGCGCCGCATTAACAATGCCCTGCGCCGCCGCGACCAGATCCAGTCCGTCAGCGGAGAAGGCAACACCGACTGGCTGGCGCCCATCATCGCCGACGCCGAGGCCGGCTTCGGGGGCAACCTCAACGCCTACGAGCTCATGCTGAGCATGATCGAGGCGGGCGCTTCCGCCGTGCACTTCGAAGACCAGCTCTCCAGCGCCAAGAAGTGCGGCCACCTGGGCGGCAAAGTCCTCGTGCCCACCCAGGAAGCCATCAACAAGCTGGTGGCCGCCCGCCTGGCCGCCGACGTGGCCGGCGTGCCTACGGTCCTCATCGCCCGCACCGACGCCGACGCCGCCAACCTGATCACCTCCGACATCGACGAGCGCGACCGCCCCTTCGTGATCGGCAAGGAGCGCACCTCCGAAGGCTTCTACCACGTGAAAAACGGCATCGAGGCCTGCATCAGCCGCGGCCTGAGCTACGCCCCCTACGCCGACCTGCTGTGGATGGAGACTTCCCATCCCGACCTGGGGCAGGCCCGCGCGTTCGCCCAGGCCATCCACGCCCGGTTCCCGGGCAAACTGCTGGCCTACAACTGCTCACCCTCCTTCAACTGGGCAGCCAACCTGAGCGAAAAGGAAATGCTGACCTTCCGCGAAGACCTCGCCGAACTCGGCTACCGCTTCCAGTTCATCACCCTGGCCGGCTTCCACGCCCTGAACACCTCCATGTTCGAAGTGTCCAAAGCCTACAAGGCACGCGGCATGGCGGGCTACAGCGAGCTGCAGGAACGCGAGTTCGCCCTGCAAAGCGCCGGATTCCAGGCCGTCAAGCACCAGGCCTTCGTGGGCACCCAATATTTTGACTTCGTGCAGAATACCGTGCAGCAGGGGCAGTCCTCCACCGTCGCCATGGCAGGCAGCACGGAGACGGAACAGTTCCACAACTGATATCTTGCATTTATTTTCTCTCATACTCAGACGTAAAAGGCCGGCTCGCCCAGAAGGGCGGCCGGCTTTTGCCGTTTTTGCGGTTTGAGCGGCAGCGCCTCCAGGGAGGCTGTTGTTTCTGGGTGCCTCATGCCTTACTCCACACTGGTAGTGTCCAGTTCTGTTGCCGACGACTGCTGACCCTGGAAAGTTAGCGGTGAAGCATTAGCAGAATGGCTGGGGAGCAAGCAAGAAAAGCAAGAAGGCGCAAAACTGGCCCAATCCAACCATCGGTTTCGGATTTCCGGGAATCTGGCGCTGGTGACATTCGAAAAATAATCGTATAGTATGGGGCCTTTGTCCCTTGTCCGGTGTCATATATAGAACAGGCAGGAAAAACTTGACAAGTTTACCGGGAGCAGCCCGCCGGTCAAAACTTGTCAAGTTTATCCCTTCCTGTGTAACGCTTAAAAACCCCAACACCATGTTATCTACCCCCTCCATCCAGCCGATGCTCCACCCGGAGCCGCCCTTCCTGGCCCAGGTGCGGGCCTGCATCCTCAACAACCTGGACGATGAGTATTTTGGCGTGGCCGAGCTGGCCGGCGCCGTCTTCCTGAGCCGCGCCCAGCTGTTCCGCAAGGTGCGTGCGCTGAGCGGCCGCAACCCTGCCCGTTACATGCATCTGGTGCGGATAGAACAGGCCAGGGTGCTGCTGCTGCTTCCGGGGCTGACCGTCTCCGAAGTGGCCTGGCGCACCGGCTTTTCGGACCCGAGTTACCTGCGGCGGGTATTCCTGCGGGAAACGGGGGAGCGGCTGGGAGTGTATAGGAGGAGGTGTAGGGAGAGGGGGTGAGTGGGTGAAGCAGACTTGCTGAGGGCACCTGTCTAAGGCTGGACAAGTTGCTGTTGCCGGTTGTTAGTTGTCAGCTGGGGAGCCCGATTGGTTCCGGCGGCCCTGAGGCCAGGCTGGCAACAAACAACATATCCCGCTTTTAATGCTGAAAAGCGGGATCCAACGTTAGACGGATAGCCCTTGCTGAAAACCGCCCTTTGATTTTCAATAACTTGCGAACAGCGAACAGCGAACAGCGAATTGCGAACAGTCCCTGCTTTTAATGGGGTAAACCACATCCGCCTGCTCCGCTCCATTGTTCTAATAATAGAACCAACACGCAAGCATCATGAAACTCTCCTATCGTATCAACTGGATCTTCAACGATGCCGCGGGCATTTTTCTGGGCATTGCCGTTGCTGCGGGCATCCTTTCCCTGGAAAGCCAATGGCTCGGGCAGCCGGGCACGCCGGGCGGCAAGATCGAAGGGCTGGCCATTGCCCTTGTGGGCGGTCTGATCGCCGGCACCATCCTGGCCTGGTTTCAGTGGCGGCCGCTGAAGCGCCGCTATCCGGCCCTGTCGTGGAACGTGTGGTGGGGCAATACCGTCCTTGCCTTCATCGCCGCCTGGGTGCTGGCCATCCTGCCGTCCTTCTCCTACAATGCGGATAATGCCCTTCAGCAGGTCATTCCGCCCTTCGGCATACCCATGTACACCGCCGTTTACGGCTCCATGATCTTCGGAGGCGTGATGGGCGCCATCATCGGCTTCGCGCAATGGATGGAACTCAAGAAGCACCGCAAGGACGCCGGCGAATGGATCGGCATGAACGTCTTCGCCTGGGCGCTGGGCTTGTTCCTGCTTACCCTGGCGGGCCTGCTCTTCGCCGGGGAAATGAGCGCCTTCCTGCTGGCGGGCGTCGTCGGCGGGCTGATCGCTGCGCTGTGCATTGCCGCGTTTACAAGCATGTTCTTCCAACCGGAAGGATAGCCGGTTGGGTTTGAGAACCTTCCTCCTGCTCCCGTCCAAACAGGTTCTTAAACCTGGCTCGGAGAGTATGCAACTTATTGGATTGGAAATACCGGGAACCGGCAACCTTTTTTCGTTATTTGCAGAATATCGAAAGGGGGAAGCTATTTTTCAATTTACAAAATATAATCGTATGGCAGGCAAAACAGATATTGATGTAATCATAATCGGCGGAAGCTACTCGGGCCTTTCCGCAGCAATGGCATTGGGCCGTTCTATGCGGAATGTTTTAATTATTGACAGCGGTTTGCCCTGTAATCGCCAAACGCCACATTCGCATAACTTCATCACACAAGACGGAGAAAAACCGAACATAATAGCAGAGAAAGCCAAATCACAGGTCCTGAATTACAGCACCGTAAAATTCCTGAACGGGCTTGCAGTTGGTGGAAAGAAATCCAAAAACGAATTTGCAATTACCACACAATCAGGCGAAGAATTTACTGCTAAGAAATTAATTTTTGCAACGGGGATAAAAGATATTATGCCTGGCATAAAAGGTTTTTCGGAATGTTGGGGCATTTCTGTGGTCCATTGCCCCTATTGCCACGGATATGAGTTTCGCCGACAGAAAACCGCAATTTTGGCAAACGGGGAAAAAGCTTTTCACCTTGCTTCATTAGTTAATAACCTGACCGGCAATATCACAATTTTAACTTCGGGTAAGGCAAATTTTGACGCGGGACAGATTGCAAGGCTGAACAAACACAACATTAAGATTAATGAAAAAGAAATTTCTGAAATAGAACATATAAACGGAAATATCAAAAATGTGATTTTTAATGATGGCAGCAGGTTGGATTTTAATGTCGCCTATGCAGCGCTTCCATTTAAGCAACATTCGGACATCCCTGTTTCATTAGGTTGCGAACTGTCTGAAAACGGTTATATCAAAATCGACGCTTTTCAAAAGACAACTGTCGAGGGTATTTTTGCTTGTGGAGACAATTCGGCTATGATGCGTTCAGTCGCTTATGCTGTTTACAGCGGAAACCTTGCCGGCGCAATGGTAAACAAAGAACTTACTGACGAAAGGTTTTAGAGGAAATAAATGTAACATAGTTTCCTGTTTTTGCAACATAGTTTCTTTGTCGCCAGCCTGGAAAGGATGCAACTTTGCTCTATCCGAATTTCATTTTTCTAACTACAAAAAGCGACATGAAAAAAAAGACACTACTTTCAGTTAATCGACCTGGCAGGGTTTATGCTGGAAACGGCTTCCTGTGAAAAAGAAAGCACCGGCCCTATCTCCACGACGGAAGAGACGCTTGACTTCCGCAACAACGGGCAATCGGCAGCTCACTGCGCCAATTTTCACCATATAGCGGAGTCTGTTCCGCTGGGATGGGTATGCCTCCCCGCGCCGCTGAACGTGTACGGGTTCGGCGCAACGCCGTCTGCCGTGTCAATTGCAAGGCCTGGCAATCCAGTTTTTCAACTCAAAAATCAAAGCCTATGAACCGTTTAGCCCTGCTCATCCCTGCGGCTGCCTTGCCGCTTTTGCCTGCAGCGCAGTCTTTTGACACCCAACCGCAGCTCAACCCCTTCGGCATCCCGGTGGCGGTCAGCCACTACAAGCTGGCCTTCGGCGACCTGGACAATGACGGCGATCAAGATGCGCTGGCCCTCAACCAGAGCGGCAATGTACCCTTTCTCTTTTTTGAAAATGAGGGCGGGCCGGAAAGCCCCGAATTCAATGGCAACCCTGTTTCCAACCCCTTTGGACTGCAGCAGCAGGACGGCATCACTGTGATCCGCCTGCTGGACCTGGATACCGATGGAGACCTGGACCTCTTTACCGGCGCTGCCAATGGTTTTAGGTATTATGAGAATATCGGAACGGTTGGGGCGCCTGAATTTAACGCTCTGGAGTCCAATCCCTTTGGCCTGGCCGTCCCAGCCGGTTCTACTTCCCTGCGCCCCGCTTTCGGCGACCTGAACGGTGACAGCCTGCCGGATCTGTTGGCTGCTGATTTCAACAGCAACCTTTTCTTCTATCCAAATACGGGAACGGCAGAAGCGCCTGCCTTTGGCGAGCCCCAAGCTGCCCCCTTCAATTATCAGAAGCCGCCCGGCAACCCCATCCTGATGGCCCCAACACTGGAAGATGTCGACGGGGACGGACTTCCAGACTTACTCACCGGTTACAATCCTGGCAAAATAGACCTGTACCACAACAGCGGCACGGAAGCGGAGCCCTATTTCGATGCACCCCAGGCGGACCCCCTGGGCCTCAACCTGAGCGCCTTTCCCACCTGGTGCATGCCCATCTTTTGCGACATCGATGGGGACGGCGACCGCGACCTGTTCGTGACCGCATTTCCGGACCTGTACTTTTATGAGAACCTTACCCCGGTAAACGCCCTGTCGGAAGCCCAACCACTGCGACTGTCCGTTTTCCCAAATCCTGCCACCGGCCTGGTGCACATATCTCTCCCGGATGGCCGCCCCCTGGCCGGTGGGGCAAGGGTGCTGCTCATGGATATGGCAGGCCGGGTAGTGACGGCCGTCGGCAGTTTTCCCTGGCAGCTATCCCTTCATGGCCTACCCGCCAGCAGCTACTGGCTGGAGGCCCGCGATGGGAGGCAGCGGTATGTAGCCACGCTGCTTAAAGTTGAATAAACAAGTTTGACTAAAACCATAAACCATGAAAAAGCTAACCCTGCTATTCGCCCTATCCTTACTCCTTTTCAGCTGCCAGAAGGAAGACATAGACCCGGCCGTCAACTGCGCCGGAGACAAAACCAACAGTGCTGCCGTTACCGGCCGCAGCCCCGCCGTTCCCTTCAAAGCCACTTACGAAACCTACCCGCAGGTGGTGGGCTTCAATGCGGGGGTGATCACCCTGAGCATCCCCGCCACGGGCAAGGGTGCTCACCTGGGCAAAAGCAGTTGGTACGCTGACTCCTGGGTAGACACCAACCAGTTCCCTTTCCAGCAGACAGGCAATATGACGTTTACTGCGGCCGACGGTTCTCGGCTGTATGGCACCTTCAGCGGGATTGGCATCCCCGGTGCAGGCGGCAGTGTAAGTTTCGAAGGCAGCTACACGATCACCCACGGCGACGGCCGCTTTGCCGGCGCTACCGGCAGCGGCACATACAGCGGATGGGCCGAGCTTGAGGGCCTTGCTCCGGGTACGGTAGGCGTAGGCCAGGTGGCTTTTGTAGGAGTGCTGTACAATCCTTGACAGGGGTTTATTGCTCTCGGTTTCATCAACCTGACCCTCAGCGTGGATTTGCGCGGGCGGGATGTGAGAGATACCCGATAAGTGCTCAAAAAATTTCCGTATCTATTTTTGTGCCATCAAAAACTACGAGTTTCGAGCCCTAAGGCTCAGTTTGAAAATACAATCTTGCCCCTGAAACGAATTTAAAATTTTTAATTTTTCCCCATAACAGGGATTCTCTTTCATCTTACAGGTAGCTAGCAACTACTGCCTAAAAAATTTAAACTTTCACCATGTAAATGAAAATACCATGAAGCATTGTATATGCTTTTTTGATGCTCTTCAATACTTGCATTACTATCGCGCAGGAGCAAAATTCCAACACTTGGTTTCTCTTGCAAGAGAGCACAGGTCTTCACCTTACGGATAGCAACTTTGAATTTGCCGTTAGTGATTGGGATAAAGATGGAAGGCCTGATTTGTTCGTGATAAATCGGAAGGGCATAGGGACAAATTCGACTCAAGTACATATTTTACGCGGAGCATCGGACTTTAAGCATTTTATTCTACATACAGGAACTGTTCTTCATCAAACGGATGATAATTTTAGCTTCTCCACTGGCGATTGGAATAACGATGCACAGATAGATTTATTCGTGTTAAAAAAACAAAATACTGGATCAGGCTTTACAGAAGTCCATGTAATTAATTTACTTCCAGTTCCTATTGTGCCAAATCAAGAAATATCAAGGGAGCGAAACACACCACTAGACATTTTGAAAAATTAATTCATATTCACCTTTGGTGATTTTCCTCAAATAGCGGGTGAATTGGATGAGGTTTAGGGCTTTGCGCCTCAGAATATCTAGCCCTTTTAGGAAAACCG
>JAGFJD010000021.1 GCA_024102975.1 Phaeodactylibacter sp.
CGATTTTGGCTTTAACCGAGGCGAAGGTTCCCGACCTTAGCCTAGCTAAGGGAGGCGGTTCTTCAACGAAGGGTAAAGCCAAAAGCGCTCCTAGGAAATCTGACAGTTATTGATCGCACGTCGCTAAGCTCGCCCGGATCATTGAACTCGTTGAGGACGGTGCCTACTTCACCATCAACCGGCCGCGGCAGTACGGGAAAACTACCATTGCCTATCTTCTATCCCGAGAGTTGGCATCGAATGAAGATTATCTGTTTCTTGAAATGAGCTTCGAGGGCATCGGCGACGCCATTTTTGAAAAAGAAGAAAGCTTCTGCCCCGGCTTTGTCGGTATGATGGCCGAAGAAATGGAAAAGTCAAATGAAAAGAGCCTGTCTGAATACCTGCATTTCGAAAAAAAGCGCGTCACCAATCAGTCGGTTATCCTGATCGGCGTTCACGACGTTAAAACGTTAAAACTGAAGATCAGCCCTGACGCGGGTAGTAAGTTCAACAGCCCGTGGAACATCGCCATTGATTTCAAAGTGGACATGTCTTTCAACCCTCGTGAAATTGAGGCCATGCTCACCGATTATTCACAGGAAAGAGGCGTAAGAATGGATACTGCCGGAATTGCAGAACAGATTTATTATTACACATCAGGTTACCCTTACCTCGTAAGTAAGCTCTGCAAATTCGCCGATGAGGACATATTACCCCAAAAACAGGCGCGACAATGGGATCAGGCCGATATCGAGGCCGCCTTCCGGATGATCACCTACGGAGGATAACACATTTCCACCTTTACACCTGCCCTCTACTTCCCCCGCATCATTTCCACTCCCGTCCAGCCCTCCGGTGCCGGCTCGTTCAGGTAGTGGACGGCTTTGGCCCGGAAGTGCATAGCTACCCGGTCCGAGGGGTTGCCCTCCAAAACCTGCTGGAAGGCATTCAGCGCGCCGGAGAAGTCTTGAGACAAATAGAGGTTCAGGCCTTGCCGGAAGATTTCCAATGAGGCTTTTTTCCTTTCCGCCTGTTCCGGCCCGTCTCCGTCGAAACATTCCAGCAGGCCCACCGGCTCGTGTTTGCCTTTGACCTGCACCTGGCCGAGGTAGCGCAGGTTGAAGGATTCCGGGTTCTCGATGCGGCTCAGGCAATCCTGGGTGAGCAGGATGGAAGCGCCGTAGTACTTGGTCAGGCTCTCCACGCGGGAGGCCGTATTGACGGTATCGGCAATCGTGGCGGCGTCCATGCGGCGGTCGTCGCCGATGACGCCCATGATCAGGGGGCCGGTTTGCATGCCGACGCCGATCTGTATGGGCTTGCGGCCCTTGCCGGCCCGTTCCTGGTTGTACGAGCGCAGGTTCTCCTGCATCAGGATGGCGGCCTGCAGGGCGTCGGCCGGCCGGCTCGGGAAGATGGCCATGATGGCATCGCCGAGATACTGGTTGACGAAGCCGTGCTGCGCCTGGATGATGGGCCCCATGCGGGCGTTGAGCGACTGGACGAACTGGAAGTTGTCGGCCGGGCTCATGGTTTCGGCAATGGTGGTATAATCCCGGATATCCGAGAACAGAACGGTAACGATCTTCTCCGCCTGGTCGCCCAGGCGCACGTCGGTGATGCTCTCGCGCCCGATGGCGCGCAGGAACTCGAAGGGCACGAACTTGCCGGAGGCTTTGTGGATGCGGTTCAGGTTGAGGTGCGTTTTGATGCGGCTCAGCAGTTCATCCCGGGAGAAAGGTTTGGTGATATAATCATTGGCGCCGGACTGGAAGCCCTCCACCAGGTCGGCCACCCGGTTTTTGGCGGTCAGCAGCACGACGGGCAGGTTGCTGGGGGGATACATCTCCCGAATCTTCTTACACACCTCATAACCCGACATTTTGGGCATCATGATGTCCAGCACGATGAGGTCAAACGGCTTGCTCCGTTGCATGATCTCCAGGGCCTGGCTGCCGCTGCCGGCCTTTTCCACGTCGAACCCCTGCAGGCGCAGGTGGTTTTCCAGCACTTTGAGGTTGACCGGTTCGTCGTCGACGATGAGGATGCGGGTGATCTCCTCCGGTGAAGCGGCAGCGGCAACCGCAGGTTTCTCCGCGACAGCGCCCAGGGTGATGGCCTCTTCCCATCCGCTGTCGTGGAGCCGCCCCACCGGCGCTCCTCTTCCTGTTACATCATCGAGGTCAGGAGCGTTTCGCTCTCCGGATCGGCTGAGCGGCAGGGTGAACGTAAATTGGCTGCCCTTGCCGGGTTCCGACTTTACGGTGATGGTTCCCCTGTGCAATTCGACCAGTTGCCTGGTGACGGTCAGGCCCAGGCCGGCGCCCCCGTATTCGCGGGCGACCGACCCGTCGGCCTGTTCGAAAGCGTTAAAGATAGCCTGGTGTTTGTCGGGCGGTATGCCGATGCCGGTATCGGAAACGGTGACGGACACCTCCCCTTCCCCCTCTTCCGCCGTGATGCGCACCGAGCCGTCCTCGGTAAATTTAATGGCGTTGCCCACCAGGTTGTGCAGGATTTGCTGCAGGCGGTTCTCGTCGGCCTCCACCAGGGGGATACGGCGGGGGATTTTATTGTGTAATTTGAGGTTCTTGCCCTCCGCCAACGGGCGGGAAAGAGCCAGCACCACATCGGCAGCGGCGTAGAGGTCGGTGGGCCGAAGCTGCAGGGACAGGTCGTTCTTCCTGATCCTGGAAAAGTCGAGGATGTCGTTGACCAGGCTCGACAGGCGGCGGCCGCTGCTGGCGATCATGCCCAGGCTGTACCTGGCTTCGCCGGGCAATTTGCCGCCGGCGCCCTCCAGCAACGACTCCGCCAGGCCGATAATGCCGTTGAGGGGGGTGCGCAGTTCATGGGAGGTATTGGCCAGGAAGTCGTCCTTGAGCTGGTCCAGCTTCCGGAGCTGGGCTGCCCGCTGCTCCTCCAGGGCGGCTTTTGCCTTCTGCTGGCGGTAGCGGGTGCGTTGCCAATAGGCAAAGGCCAGGAGCAACATAAAACCGGCGCCGGCTAACGCATAATTGCGGATGGCCCGCTGGCGCCGGGCGTTCAGCTCGCTCAGAGCGTTTTCCTTTTCCAGGCGCTGGATTTCGGCCTCCCTGCGCTCGGCGTCGTACCGGCTTTCCAGCAGGGCCATCTGGCGCTTTTTCTCCTCCATGGCCAGGCTGTCTTTGAGTTGCTGGTAGCGCTGGTAATAACTTAGGGCTTCATCCATTTTGCCTTTTTTCTCGGCATTTTTCGACAACTGGAGATAAGCCTCTTTCTCCTGCTCCCTCGACTTGACAGCCTGCGCCACTTCCAGGCTTTTGCGAAACAGCGCTTCTGCCTGCGCCAGGTCGCCTTGTTCCATCAGGATGCCGCCCATATTGTTGTAGGCGCCGGCTTTGGCAAAATCATTGCCGATGGAGTCGTACCGGGACAGGGCTTTCTGGTGGGATTCCATAGCCCGGCGCCAGTCTTTCTGGTCCCGGTACAGGTTGCCGATATTATTAAATGCATAACCGACATCGTCCCGGTTGCCGATCTTTTCGCTGGCCGCCAGAGCGCGGTTGTAATATTCCAGGGCCTTGTCCGCCTGACCCAGCCCCTGATAGCATTTGCCGAGGTTGACGTAAAGGAGGGGGAGCTTTTCCGCCGCCGCCCGGTTCCGGCCTCTTTGCGCCAGGTCCCGGTATATAGCGAGGGCCTCCTCGTAGTAAGGTCGGGCCTTCCGGTAATTGCCTTCCTGGGCGTGGATATTGCCGATGTTGAATTTGGCGTTGGCGATGCGCTCCCGGTCGCCGGAAAGCTCAGCGGCTTCCAGCACTTCCATATAGGTATCCAGGGCAACCTTGCTGCTGCCGCTGGCCTGGTGGACGGCACCCATGGTCTCCTTGATCACCGTGATCTTGGCGGGGTCGCCTTCCAGTTCGAGGTATTGCAGCGCTTCGTCCATAGCGCGCATGGCGGAATCCAGGGCGGCCTGCTCCTCCGGGCGCATTTCCCGGTTGGGATGAATGATTTCCTTCGCCGGCGGGATGTCCACCTTGTCTATAAAGCCTTTGGCTTTTTCGAAAAGCTGCTCCCCCACCCGAACCAGGCTGTCCCGTTCCTTTTCCAGGTTAATTTTGGGAATCCTGATCTGGAATTTCTTTTTCTTTTCCGGAGTTTCGGTGGGAGGAGGCTGCACCTGAACGCCCCGGCTTACGCTGTCCGGCACCTGAGCGGCGATAGATGAAACACCCAGGAAAATAAACAGCAGAGCCAAACTGTACCTATACCTGCAATTCATGATCTGCTCATTTGATGAAAGGGTAAACCGAAGATACGACAGCACGGGAGACTTTGCTCCTTAGAGTTGGGCATATTTCCCGGGTGCTGACAATTATACTGACGCACGCTTGGTTTTTGCTTTACAAAAACCAGCGAGGTCAGTATATGCTGACCCGGCCGGTCCTGTAGTCGACAAAACCAGCCGTGCGTCAGTATAATTATCACACCGGCCACAATAGCTGCCATCTATGTGTCCTACTGTGATAACCCCTCTATGGCCTATGTGATTAAACCAAAAGCCAGGGCAGCATCGCACTGATAAGACGGCAAAATCAGCAATATGGCCGCACATCACTCCCCGATTTCCACCACTTTCACCTCCTCCCTGCCGAAGAAAGCCGGGTAGTACATCAGGGAGGCCTGAGCAGGATTCAGGGTATACCTTCCGCTGAACCGGGGTTCCAGGCTAACGGTAAACTCGTAAATACCAGGTGCCAGCGTTTCACAAAAAACAGCGGTTTTATGGCGGAAGTATTCCCGGTGCACTTCCGGGGCGGAACGTTGGCCGCCCTGCTGGTAATAGCTGCATCCGGCGGGAACAGGAATTTCGAGCATCACGTAATCCGCTGCCGCACCGACGCGCAGCCTGGCCTTTAGCTGTGCGGGAATGCCGGCCTGCAGGCTATCCGTCGGCTGCCCCTGTTGCCAGAGGCTGGTTTGAATATCGAAAAGCCCGCCGCGACTTTCCGGCTGCCGGTTGAAGAAAGACTGCCAGGCCGTCAGGTAAACTTCCTGCCGGCCTGCCTTGCGGATCAGCAGGGGCTGTCCGGGGCTGAGTTCCAGGGACAGGGCGCCGTCGGCAAAGGGCCGCTCCCGGCCGTTCACCCACAGGCGGTTGTTCCATTCCTCCCTGCCTGCCGCCGCCAGCATGCCCGGAAGGAGGGCGCTGAGCACCCGGGCCGTTTCAAAAGTATTGCCCCATCCGCCGTACTCCGGCCGGCGGCGCTCCAGCAGGAAGCGGCGGACGGGCGGCAGTTCCGCTTTCCGGCCGGCACGTTCCAGGATGGCGTAGGCCAGCAGGCTGGCCTGCAGGCTGTTGTCCTGCCAGCCCGGGCGGATGTCTCCCCAGTAACTGTTGCCCATGGCCGTGGTTTTGCGGTAAGCGAAGAGGCTGTCCAGGCTGTAGGGCAGGCCCCGTTGCTGCCGGATGGCCATCACCAGGAGGCGTTCGGATTCGGAAAGCGGCAGGGTATCCATGGGCGCCAGCAGTTGTTCGTAGGCCGCATTCTGGCCGGCAGCGGCCAGGAGCTCCAGCACCGGCAGCCGCTGCCGGGGCGGCAGTTCCGACAGCCGGTTCGTCAGGTAGCGCATGCCCTTCTCGAAGGCCGGCGAGGGATAGCCGGCTTCTGCCGCCCGGGCCAGGGCTTTCAGCACGTAGACGGACATCCAGGAATTGGCGCTGCCGGCCGGCCACCAGCCCCAGGATCCATCCGGGTTTTGCGCCCGTTGCAGTTTGCCCATCGTTTCCAGGATGCCGGGCGCGCCCGCCCAGGCCTGGCCCAGCTTTTCTTTAATGTCTTTTTCCAGCAGCAGCGCCAGCAGGCGGCTCGCCGTTTGTTCGTTGCAGCCGTAGGGGTAATTCTTCAGATACTGAATGTCGGAAAGGAAGGCCCGCAGCATGCCTTCCCGGGCGTAGAGGCGCACCGGGCCGTATTCCGGCTGAAACCGCCATTCCAGGGTAGTATCCCCCTCCAGCATGGCAAAATGGCCGCGGCTTTCCGGCGCCCCGACGGGGAAGACGGGAATGCGCCGTTCTTCGCCGTCGGTATACCCATCCATCCCGAGGATATAGGTAAACGACAGGGAGTCGGTGCCGGGAGGGGCTTCTACTGCCACCGTTTCCACCAGGGTTTCACCGATGCGCCGGGTGTTGTCCCGGAGCAACTGGGCACCCTGCCGGAAGTACGTCCTTGCCGTCAGGCTGTCTCCCGCATAGTTCACCACCTGCCCCAGCAGGCGTGCCCGGTCGCCTTCCAGCAGGAAGCGGGGCAGGAAGAGCTGGGCGGCCAGCGGCTTATACGATTGCACCCGGCCGGTGGACAGCCCGGCCCGCTGCCGGCGGTCCATGCCGATGGCGAAGGTTTGCCAGTTGGTGAGGTTGCCGGGAAAGCGGGCGGTAAAATAAGCCTCCCCGTTCTTGTCGGTGAGCAGGGACGGCTGCCAGTAGGCGCAGTCCCGAAAATCGGAGCGCAGGCCACTGTAGGCGCTCCAGCCGCCGCCGAGCGTGTCCGATATTTCCGCCAGGGGTTCCTCATCCGTTTCGCGGCCGAGGCGCAAGGCTGCTGTTGCCGGATCGGAACGGGAGGCCAGGATGCGTTGGCCCGAAACCATTACACGGGAGGCCAGCACGTGGCGGTCCATGACCATGACCTCGCTCAGCACCACGCCGGATGGATCGAGCCGGACATCCACTGACTGGCCGTATAACGTATGGATTCTTACCCGCTGTTTCTGGTAACCGACATAAGACACTTCCAGGTCAGTCGGCCCCGGAGGCACCCACAACTGAAAGTTGCCGTCAAAATCGGTTTCCGTTCCGGTGACCAGTACGCCATTCTGGTAGACGGCCACGCTACCGAAAAGGATTGGCTCTCCCGTTTCCAGGTCGGTTACCCTGCCGTAAATGAGTTGCTTCCGGCCTTGTTCCTGCGCCGCTTCGGCGGATAATCCGAAAACTTCCATCAGATCGGCGTCGGCAGGAAGCGGCTTATCGAAAAAAAAGCGCTGGAGCAATTGCCGGTTGGTGTCGGGCAGGAACGGCGCGCCGGCCAGGCTCTGGTACAGGAGGGTATCCCTTCGCACCTCCACCGCTCGCTGGTAAACCCGGCCATCTCCCCGAAAGGCATACAGCCGGTAGCGGCCGGCAGGAAGCTGTATCTCCATCCGGCCGGGCCGGGAGATCGAATACACCAGGCTGTCGCCCCGCACCAATAGAGCCGCCAGCAGCAGCTCATCTGTGTTCTCCGGCGCATAGTCCGGAAAATAGCGGCCCTGTGGCTCAACCGCCGCCGGTTCCGGACTGGCAAATTGAAGCCGGGCCCGGAGAGCAGGCGCCGTTTTCACCTGCCGGGGATGCAGGATCAACTGGCCGGGGCGGTGAACCGGGATAGGGGTTTCCGGAAAAACTTTACGGCTGCCGGTTGGATCAAACGTCCTGCTTTCGTACAGCCGATCCCGCTTTTCGGTTATCTGATAAACGAAGCCAGGCTCAAAGGCCACCTCCGCCTCAAAATCCCCCCTTTGCACGTACCGTACGGGGCGGCTGCGGTCGAAAGGGCCGAACTTAAAAGCCCGCCCCCGGTAACTGCCGGGAGTAGCGCCCCCGAATATGGCCGTGCTGTCCTGCCAGAGGTATACTTCCGACCGGCCAGGCAGGCTTTTCACCTCCAGGATGCTGCTGCGCAGCAGCGCCAGCTCCTGGTAGCTGAAGAAGGGATCCACCTTCCGGCGGCTGATGCGGCCCGCCCATTCCGACTCCTGGTACCGGCCCTCATCGATCGACAGCTCCAGCTTCTGCCCGTTGAACAGCGGAACATCCTTGATCGTGTATTCGTACTCCCGGGTCCGCAGAATGAGGGTGTTCAGGCCTTCCGGAGCGGGGAAACTGTAGGGCCGGGAAAGATCGGCGCCGCTGTAGTATGCCAGCTTGCGGTTGCAGTAAGCCAGGACGACGGGTTGCTCTCTGCCGTCCCGGACGACATAGGGAGCGAACTGGGCTACGGTTCGGTAAAAAGAATCGGCGGCCAGGGTATCGTACGCCAGCAGCACCCCTCGGGGAGGATGGCGAAGGCGATAGAACAGCAGGCTGTCCAGCCCGAACCGCCGTCTCCACTCCCGGGTGATGGTTCGCCGGGCAGTGGTAAAACGGCAAGGTGCCAACTGATAATCATTGTATTGCAGAGCAGGCTCGGGCTTGCGGTACCGGATTTCCGGAGAGATGTAGTTTTTCCCTGTTCCAAACTGTGCGCGGATGGCGCCCGCTACCAGGTCAGCCCCGGGCGCGGGGCGCCCTTTATAGTCCAGCACCCTCACCTTTGCAGGCACTGCCTGGCCGGGCGCCACTCTCCGGGGTTGTTCCACTTCGATGGCAAGCATTTTCCTGTACGCCGGCAGAGCAAGCTCTTCTTCCTGAACTTTCCCTGCCCAGGTATACTGCAGCTTCAGCCGGCAAGGGGCAGCAGCGGGGTTGGGCGCGCTCCATTCCAGGAGGCTGTCGGCCGTCCATCCGCGCGCCGCTTCCTGCTGCCGGCGGTATAAAAACCAGGATACCGGCAGGCGGCGCGGATTGGTGATCCGGAAAAAAACCGAGTCTTTTTCG
>JAGFJD010000023.1 GCA_024102975.1 Phaeodactylibacter sp.
AACCCGAAGCAACGCAGCGCAAAAGAGCCCGTATCCAAGGCTGAAGGCCAGGGCCAGCCCCATGCCCCAGGCAAAGGACAGGCGGATGGCCCGGCGCGTCCTGGAAGCATCGCCGGCATACTACTAGACATTTTCTGGACACAGAGTGCGCCGAGAAAACACAGAGCTACACAGAGGATTGATTATCAATGGAGAAACTCCGTGTGCTCTGTGTTGGTCTCAGTGCGCTCTGTGTCCAAAACCATTTTGTCCAGTGGTGTGCATCGCCGGCACCCTTGTGCTTGCCCGCCAGCGAATACGAAGCCGGGCGTCCCCTTTAATCGGCCAGGCCATGCATTTTCTCATCCCCCCCCGTATTCCCGGCCAGATTTCGGAAGTTGCCGGCAAAAGTTTAAAAATAAGGCCCAAACAACATACCTTTGTACCCCTGATGCCCTGACATCGGAAGCGGCCGGCTCGCCGAATGTTCCGCGGCGTTCGCCCGATGTTGCCGGTTGATTGTTAGTTTCCAATCCGGCGCAACCAGGAACCGGCAACCAACAAACTGCGAGCCCCCAAGTAAACATTTATGAAAGTAGGTATTCTCTTCGGCGGCCCCTCCCGCGAGCGCGAAATCTCCTTCGCCGGCGGGCGGACAGTTTACGACAACCTCGACCGCAGCCTGTTCGAGCCTGTCCCTCTGTTTGTAGACAGCCACCGGAACATCATCCTGTTGGATTGGCACTATATCTATAAAGGCGGCATCCGCAATTTCTATCCGCCTCCGGCTACCCGGCCGCCCTCTCCTCACCATTTTGACATCTACCTGGAAAGCTTAGGAGAGTTATCTCCTGAAGAACAGGACGGGCTCATCCGCCAGGTGGGCGCCCGGGTGGAACCCGAGGAGTTGCCCGGCCTCATCGATATCGCCTTCCTTGCCCTGCACGGACCCTACGGGGAGGACGGGAAAATCCAGCAGCAACTGGCAGCGCTGAAAATCCCCTATACGGGCAGCGGGGTCCGCGCCTGCCAGATCGGCGCCGACCGGTCGCTGCTTGGCGAACTGCTGTCCGTCCGCGGTTTTGCCCGTCCGCAGGCTATGGCCCTGTACCGGGAGGAATGGCTGCAGGGCAAACCCGCCGCCATCTATCAGGAAGCCATCGAGAAAACCGGCTTTCCGATGTGGATACGCCCCGTCAGCGAGGGGCCCTCCATCGGAATTTCCGTCATCGACGAAGAACAAGGGCTGGAAGGCTTCGACCTGGCCGTCAACCGCGCCTTTTTCCGGGAGGTGATTCCCGTGTATGAATGGAAAGACCGCAGCAAGTTCGAACGATCTGAATACATCCGCCTGCTGACGGAACTGCGCGACGGGCTGGGCTTCCCGGCCGATGTCACTTTCCAGGGAGAAACCCATACCCTTTACCACCCGGAAGGCCTGCTGGACTACCTGAATAAGAAAGCGGCAGAAGCGCCGGATGGCGAGGCCTTCCTGCTGGAGAGCCGCCATCTGGAGGAGAAGATACTCATCGAGGCTCGTCCGGCAGGCAAGGAGTTCTCCTGCATCGTCCTGCAGGATGTCAACCGGGAACCAGTCGCCCTTCCGCCAACAGAGATCATCCGGGGCAGCCACGTTTTCGACTACAGCTTCCGCTACATGCTTGGGCTTTCCCAGAAGGTGACGCCCATCGGGCTGCCGGAAGGCCAGGTGGAGTCCATTCGCAAAACCTGTGTCCGCTTGTTCCGGGAGATGGGCTTTGCTGTTTATGCCCGCATCGACGGCGTCGTCTCCGCCGACGGCAGCGTAATCGTCACCGGACTGAAGACGACATCGGCTATGCTGCCCTCTTCCTTCCTTTTCCACCAGGCGGCGGAGATCGGGCTGAACAGCTCCCAGTTCCTGTCCTATATCCTGTATGCTTCCCTGGAAGAGCGCCTGGCAGAGGAGCCGGAAAACGAAGATTACCGGCGCCTCCTGGCCCGGTTGAAAGAGAAGATGGCTGCCGCCCGTGCCGCAGCTTCCCGCAAACGCCGCATCGGGGTACTGTTTGGCGGCAATTCCTTTGAACGACACCTGTCCGTTCAGACCGGCCGCAATGTGTTTGAAAAGCTGGCCGGCTCCACCCAGTACGAGCCGCTGCCTGTTTTCCTCGACCAGAAAGGGGTGGAGTACGACCTGTATCAGCTGCCGCTGAACCTGCTGCTGACCGACAACGCCGACGAAATACGGAAAAGGGCCGTCTCCTTTCAGGCCCATCCTCTGGTGCGGGCCATCTGGGAAGAATGCGCCGCATTGCGGGCCCGTTTCGGTTCTCCCGAAATCAGCCAGGAACCCCAAAAACGGACGAATGACGAACTGGCAAAACAGGTGGATGGGGTATTTATCGCCTTGCACGGGCGGCCGGGAGAAGACGGCACGGTGCAACAGGAACTGGAAAAGCGGAATATCCCCTATAACGGGTCGGGCGTTTCTTCTTCGGCCATCACCATCAACAAATACCAGACCCTGCAAACCCTGAAGCGCAACGGCTTCACCGTGGCAGACCAACTGGTCATGCGCCGGGAAACCTTTGAGCAGAACCCCGGAGAATTTTACCAACGCATTGAAAATCAGCTTGCTTACCCCCTCGTCGCCAAGCCGGTGGATGACGGCAGCAGCTCGGCGGTGAAGATCCTGAAGTCCAGAGAAGAACTGGAGGCGTATACCCGCCTCATGTTCCGGCCGGCCGGAGAGGAAGGGCAGGAAGCACGGCACAAACTGCGGCTGAAGTCCCGGGAAGAATTCCCCCGCAAACCGGAAATCCTTTTCGAAAACCTGATCGGCGCCCGCGGTGCCCGCCTGTTTATGGAGGTGACCGTCGGGCTGCTGACCCACTACGAAAAAAGCGGAGCGGTCCGCTACGAGTTCTTCGAACCGTCCGAGATCATTGCCACCGGCGAAATCCCGACCCTGGAAGATAAATTTTTTGCCGGGGAGGAACAACACGTCACGCCGGCACGGTTCAGCAGCCGCCCGGAAGCCTATCAGGCCGTCGCCGGGCAGGTCAGGGAGCAGGTGGAACGAGCGGCCCGAATCCTCAACGTGCAGGGCTACGCCCGCATTGACGCCTTCGTGCGGGTTTTTTCGGACAACAGCGTGCAGGCCATCATCATCGAGGTCAATTCGCTGCCTGCGCTGACCCCCGCCGCCGTCCTCTTCCAGCAAGCTGCCATCAACGGATATACTCCTTTTGATTATATCGACAAGATCATGACGTTCGGGTTCGAGCGGCAGGCCCGCAAAACGCCGCCGCCGCCGGCCCCCAGAGCGGAGGCGCCGCCTGTAGACCCGCTTCGCGCCACCAAAGCCACAGCCAACATGTCAACTACTGAAGATCAGCCATACCGAGCCGGACTGGAAGAAAGGGCCCGCCCTGCGAGAAGCCTGGAACCGCCGTCTTTCTGGCAGGGCCTGCAGGAACGCGCCAGGGCTGCCGCCATCGAAACGGGCAGGTTCCTGTCGTCCACTATTTTTCTTCGAAACTTCGGTGCTATCCTTGCCGTGCTATTTCTGTTTTTCTTCCTGTCAACCCGCATCCTCCGCCTATACACCCACCATGGAGAGTCCCTGCAGGTGCCCAGCTACCTCGGCATGGATATGAGAGACGCAGAGCGCAAGGCTCGCCGGCAGGACTTCAAGCTGGTCGTTATCGACTCTTTTTTCGATTCCGGCAAGATTCCCAATACCATTTACCAGCAAGACCCCAAACCCCTGCAGCGGGCCAAGCGGGGCCGGACGATCTACGTCAGCAAATACCGGGTGACCCCAGATTCCGTCATCCTCCCCACTCTGGTCAGCGCCGGCTACAACTACATGCAATACGCTGCCAAACTGAGGCGCCTGGATATCGGGACGGCCATCAAGGAAAAGGTGTTTGACAGCAAACAGGAGGAAAATTCTATCCTGCACTTCTACCACAAAGGGCGAAAGATCACAGACGATATGCTCCGCCGCGGCGTAAAAGTGCCCAAAGGGGCAACGCTGGATTTTGTCGTCACCGAACGCATCACCGGCACCGTTCCCATCCCCGACCTGGTGTGCCAGCGCTACGATGCGGCCATCTTCCTGATCGAAGGCTCCAGCCTCGCCCTCGGAGAGGTCCTCGGCGATGCCCTGTATCGCGAAAGTGCCTATGTATACAAACAGGAACCGGAATACGTCCCTGGCATGCAGATGGCCGTCGGCCAGAAAGTGAACATCTTTCTTACCGATACCCGCCCCGCCGGCTGTCCCGATGACCTGGATCCCAGCAGCCTCGACGGGGATGGCGGCGAGGGGATGGAAGAGGAGGGTTTTGAGTGAACAGGGATATGGATAGGGCTAAGAGCATGTTTGGAGGTAGTGCTTTTGAGGCGAAAATGCCAGGGTTTGGGTTCTCACGAAGGCATTTTTGAGCTTCATAGCGGCGCTATGGGGCGAAGAAATGGCGAAGTGAGGTTCCGAAACCTGGTATTTGCAGCCAAAATGACTACCTCCAAACATGCTCTAAATGGGGGTGAAATGCATAGATATGAATAGAGATGCATGGAGATGCCCGCCGCCTCTTGTCCGCCCACGGTGCCTTTCCTTCCCGGAACGTCTTTTGGCGCTCAAACCTGCGCCTTTCCGGAAACAACAATTTTTTTACTTTCCCGTTCTTGGATCAAAGGCAATCGCCTTTCTGTTTTCCACAAAGATCGACACATGAAGCATCTGATCTACCTTATCCTTTTTCTTTTTGTTTCGCGCTCTGTCAACGCCCAGATAGAAGTCCCGTTACAGGGCAACCGCACGTTGCAGCGCTATTATGCCCAGCGGGAGGCGCAACTGCCCGGAAGCCAGGGGGCGGCGTTTCGCGGGCCGGCCCAGCGTTGCATCCCGGAACAGGAAGGCAGGATATACATCAACGCCGGAGAAACCCGTTATATCGATACCAACATCGACACCTCAGGCCTGGGCGCCGGCGGCCAGCTGAGCTGCCTCAATTGTGACGGCAACCCTATCGGGACAACGTCCATTGCCGACGACTCCCTGGTGGTCACCGCCGCTTCCGATATCGTGGGGGCCATATACAGCTTTACGGTAGAATACTGCGCTGCCGGCGGCTGCCGGCAGGCCGCCTTTACGGTGGTCGGCCGCCGGGCAGGGAGGAGCTACCCCCAGCCGGTTATCGAGCTGCCGCCCGGATCGCGGGCGCAGGCCGACGGGCAGGCGTCCTTCCTCCCCGCCCCCCTGGCCTGCAGCGAACTGATCGACGTTGACGACCCGTACGAAGGGCGCGACCAGCGTTTCTTCTTCACCACCTATGCCCGGCCGGACAGCAGCTTCTTCTACGATGCCAGCCGCTATGCCGGCACCGACCGGGTTTCGATGGTGCTGTGCGACACCTTTGCCATTTGCGATACTTTTCACTTTGCCTTCGACATCATCCGCGACACCATCAGGCTACAGGTAGGCAGCCGGGAGGTCTTCATGGATGACTTCTCCGGCGAAGGCCCCCTGTCCGACCCGGCGCTCTGGCTGGATGCCGATACCTATATCAACCAGGAATTTGGCGTCGCCCCTCCTTCCGTGGGGGTCGCCACCTTCGACGGCCTGGGGCCGAAAGGCCAGCCCTTCGGCGGCGGGCTGGGCCCGGCCGACCGGCTGACCTCAACATACCTCGACCTGACGGCCCTTCCCGGCGATATCTCTGTCTCCTTCTGGCTGCAGCCCGGCGGGCTGGGCGAGCGCCCCCGGCCCCAGGATAAGCTGGTGCTGGAATACAAGGATTTCAGCGGAAACTGGGACGAGTTTACCTCGATAACCATTAATGATTTCACCGTCACGCCCGGGCAGGTGCCTGCTTTCCGGTTTTTCTCTTTTCCTGTTCCATCGCCTTACAAACATGCCGCCTTCCAGTTTCGCCTCACGAATTACAACAACCGGAACGGGATCAACAACATCTGGCACCTGGATTACGTGCGGCTGGGCCGGTTTGCTTCCAGCCAGGAAATCAATGATGTGGCTTTCACAGCGCCTCCCAAAACCATTCTGACCAACTACAGCAGCATGCCCTGGCGGCATTTCAAAGAGGTGGAGGATACGGCACTGGACACCATCATCGAAGTTCGTGCCCGGACCCTGGCCGGGCCGGGACAGGGCCGGAACGCGGAGCCTTCGTTCGTGCGGCTGGAGGAACTGTCGACCGGCGTCGAGCTGTTTAACACAAGCCTGTTCGGAAGCGGACAGGAACGGAACTTCCCGCCGGGAACTTACAAGGAGCGGGAATATAACCTGACCGGGTCAGGCGTTTTCGAGGCGAATATCTACCCCAGCTACCTGGCCCTGATGTCGGGGCCTACCTTCGACGGGCCCGGCCGGCTGGAGTTTAGGATGGAGTATGGCCTGACTACTGGCCAGGAAACAGGGCCGGGCTACGAATCCGTCCTGCGCAACGACCGCGTGGCGTCCACCACCGTCTTTGATCAGTACTTCGCCTACGATGACGGCAGCGCCGAGAGCGCCCTGGTAGCCCAGGAGGAAGACCAGATCGCCGTCAAATTCACTTCGGCAGTCGACGACACCCTGCGCGCCATACGCATGCACTTCCCCCACATGATCAGCGACGTCAGCAGTCAGGAGTTCAACCTCAAAGTCTGGATCAATGTGCTGGACGAAGAACCCGAGTTCGTCATGAATTTCCTCCGCCCCCTCTATCCGGACCAGGTGCTCGACACGCTCCAGGGCTTCACCACCTATGTGCTGACGGGTGCCGACGGCAACCCCCGCCCGCTGCCTCTTCCCGCCGGCGACTTTTACATCGGCTGGGAACAACTCACCAACTGTAATTTTACTGATTGCATTCCTTTCGGCCTGGACAAGAACACGCCGGAAGGGCAGGCGGTGAGTTACTTCAAGCAAGGCAATTCCAGCCAATGGCGGGCTTTTCCCGACCTGGGTGTCCCCGTTCCGGCCGGTGCGCTGATGGTCAGGCCAGTGGTCGGCAGCGAAACGCCGGACCCGACGACGCCGGCCGGCGAGGTAGCCCGGGAAGCATTCCAGCTCCAGGTTTTCCCCAACCCCGCCAGGAACGTCCTGCACCTGCTCCCGGCAGACGGCAGGTTCGGCGATTACCGCATCGAGCTGTACAATGCCTTCGGGCAGCTGATCTACCAGGGGCCTATGCAGGCTCAGCTGGATGTGGGGCGGTACGAAAGCGGCCTGTATGTACTGCGTGCCACGAAGGAAGGCGACGGGCAGTGGGTACAGCGGAGGGTGGTGTTGGTTAAGGAATGAAGGAATGAACGAAGGTCGCTCATCCGGGCAAAAATGAGGGAATGAATAAGGGGGTATCCGTTCCTTATTCATTCCTTCGTTCCCTCAGTTCATCATTCCTTTCCAAACAGTTGCCATTTAGTGCCTATCCTCGTACTTTTGCATCAAAAAGAACTCAATGGCCAAAGATATCAACGTAAAAGAACTCAAAGAGAAGATAGAACGAGGAGACGACTTCCTGCTCATCGACGTGCGGGAACCCTATGAACACCAGGAATTCAACGTCGGGGGGCAATTGATCCCATTGGGGACGTTGCCGGCTAAGATCGAGGCTCTCCGGCCCCATGCCGAAGACGAGATCATCCTCTACTGCCGCTCCGGCAACCGCAGCGGCGTGGCTAAGGACTTGATGGAACGGGCCGGCTTCAAGGTGGTCCGAAACCTGCTGGGCGGCATGCTCGACTGGCAGGAAGAGTACGGAGTGCACAGCTAAGTAGTTTGGACACATTTATTGCACACCCTGTGCAAGGTGAAATTTCATGCGAAGGCGCAGCCTCCGTTTCGCTCAAACATTTGTGCCTCAATCCCCTGCGCCTTCGCGCCCTTACGTGAGGTATCACAACCTATAGTGTCCGCAATTTGAAATCAAAGCACCAGTTAGTTACAATCTGCAACCAACTTTACCCCGGGCAAAGCCGGGGGGAACCGACAACAAATCAATGAACAGGCAACTCATCTTCGGTGCCCTCATCGGGCTCATCGTGCTCTCTGTCACGCTCCTCCCTGTTGATAACGACGTCCGGGCTTTCCATACCGAAGCCGAGCGCGCTCTTTTGCGGCAGATCCTGCAGGGGCCTATCGATTCCAGCATTATCTTCCCTACGGCAGTACATTGTGAAGGTTGCCACGGTTTCGATACCAACGGCTACGCCATGGTCGACTTCTTCGGAAACGATGTCAACATTCAGGACGACTGGCGCGCCACCATGATGGCCAATGCTGCCAGGGATCCCTTCTGGCGTGCCAAGGT
This sequence comes from Phaeodactylibacter sp., assembly GCA_024102975.1. GTDB lineage: Bacteria > Bacteroidota > Bacteroidia > Chitinophagales > Saprospiraceae > JACJXW01. The sequence goes on from JAGFJD010000023.1 coordinate 8,286, forward strand.
AAGCCATGAGATCCTGGTGACGCCCCCCGAGTTCCACGATGCCATCGAAACGAAATGTACTTCCTGCCACGCTCCCAACGGCCATTACACCGCCCTGCTGCGCGGGCACGGGAAATATACCATGGAAGACCTGCTGGCGGACACCATCGGACTGGACGGCGTCTCCTGCACGACCTGCCACAAGATCAGCGCCGGGCAACTGGGCCTGACCCATTCCGGCAACATCAACTTCGACACCAACCGGGTAGTTTACGGACCCTATTTCCTGCCCTTTGCTCCGCCTATGGCCGAATTTGTGGGCCTGGAGCCTCTGTTCGGCGACCACGTCACCGACGCCGGCATCTGTGCGCCCTGCCATACGCTGCTCACCGAACCTATCGGGACGAACGGCCAGTTGCTCGGAAAGACCTTTGTCGAACAGGCCACCTACCACGAATGGCTCAACTCGGATTATGAGCTGGAACAGAGCTGCCAGGGCTGCCACATGCCCCGGCTGGAAGAGCCCATCGTCATCTCGGCCAACTACCTCTTCCTGGAAGGCCGTTCGCCCTACGGCCTGCACGAGCTGGCCGGCGCCAACACCTTCATGCTGCAACTGATGAAGGAGTACCGGCAGGAACTCGGCATTGACGCTCTGCCGGAGCATTTCGACGCCACCATCGAGGCTACTTTCAATATGCTGCAGAACCGGTCGCTCTCCTCTGGCCTGGAGTGGATGGGCGTTGAAGAAGACACGGCCTATTTCCGGCTTAAGCTCACTAACCGGGCAGGGCACAAACTGCCCTCCGGTTATCCCAGCCGCCGCCTGTTCATCGAATTTGTGGCGGTTGCCGAAACGGGGGACACCCTCTTCCACTCCGGCCGCATGAACGAAAATTATGAACTCGTCGACGAAGATGCCGGCGTAGAGCCTCACTACGCCGTCATCAACCGCCCGGATCAGGTGCAGATTTATGAAATGGCCGCCGGCGACGATACCGGCGCCTTCACCGTCGTCCTGGAACACGCCGAGCGCATGCTCAAGGATAACCGGCTGCCGCCCCGCGGTTTCCGCACCGACGACCCGGCCTACGACACCACCCGCATCGTCGGCCGCGCCCTCTTGGATGAGAACTTCAACTATGACGGCGGCGAAGAAGGCTCCGGCGGCGATATCCTGGAATTCCACATCCCCACCCTGGGTTACGAAGGGCGGGTGCAGGCCACGGCCCGCGCTTATTACCATTCCCTGCCGCCCCGCTGGCTGGCGCCCATCTTCGCGGAGAGCACCCCGCAGATCGACACCTTCCGGCACATGTTCAACAGTATGGACAACGCCCCCGTGCTGCTGGCCGAGCATGTGCTTGCGGATGTCGAGTTCCCTTCAGCAAGCGCCGTTTCAGAAACGCTGTCCGATCAGATACGGATATTTCCCAACCCGAGCCATGGGGGCTGGGTGCAGGTACGGCCGGCCGAAGGGATTACGCTGTGGGGCGCGGTGTTGTACAATGCGCGGGGCGAAGTGGCCCGGGAATGGAGAGGCAATGTTCTGCGCTTTCAGCTGCCGGAAGTGGGGTTGTACTACCTGCACCTGAGGACGTCAGCGGGCGTGGTGGTGAAGAAGCTGTTGCGGGCCAGTTGAATGAATTAGTGCCCAACGATCTTCACAAACCCGTCGATACCATTCCTGCGCACCCTCTCCAGGCAGTCCTCAGCTTCCTCCTGGCTGCCAAACAGGCCGAGGAATACCTTGTAGCGGTTCTGTCCGTTGAGCTGGCAGGGGGCGATTTCCGTCCTGAGCTTTACGTTGTCCTCCAGGGCGGCGCAGTGGCGGACGGCATTGCTGTAGGAAGAGAATACGCCCACCTGAATGGTAAATTGGGAAGGCGGGGCGGAGGGGCGGGAGAGCCTGGCAGTAGGGGTAGCCGCCGGCGTTCCGGCTGCGGCGTCCGGGATCAGGGCCGGGCGCGACAGGGCGAAAACAGGGCGGGGGCTGTCCAGGATGTCCTTTTCTCCGGCAGCCTGCCGTCGGTTATCCGGGATGGGGTATGCCCTTAGCTGCTCCTGCAGGGCTTCCGGCCCCATGGCGCCTTCGTGGCTGCCGAGCAGTTGCCCGCGGGCGTTGAATACCAGGACGGAAGGCAGAATGCGCACCGCATACCGCTCTTTTAGTGATTTCCCTTCCGGCAGGTCGACGTCGGCGCGGAGAGCCAGATAATTTTTTTCCAGGAAGGCGGCGAGCGTTTCATCCCTGAAGGTTTGCTTCTCCATCCATTGGCTGGGCATGCACCAATCGGCGGCAAAGAAGATAAAGTACAGTTTACCTTCCCGGGCGGCCATCCGTTGCGCTTCGGGAGGGGATCCCTCCAGAAATCCGGGAGGCGTGCCGTGGGCGGCCGACAGCAGGAAGGGCAGGCAGGCCACGGCCAGGGTCGTCAGATACTTCATGGGATCGTACTTTTTAGCGCTTGCCGGCGGAATTATCCTCTGCCCGACAGGCGGCCGTTTTCCGGAAAGCCGCCGGATGGCAGGGCTGCCGGTTCTTTTTTGTTGTACGACGAATGGGGGAAAAAGTTATATGAAGCGGCAGGTTTTTGCCGGGGCGAAAAAAGCTTCCCGGCAGGCAGGCAAAAAGTGGCCGAATGCGATTCTGCGGTCTTAATTAGTGCCTGTTGGCGGAGATTAAGGTTCAGAAAAGTCATTGCCCAAAGCGGCAATTGACGAAATCGATGAGGGCGCGGTGGTTGTGCATGAGTTCCTGGCAGGTGTCGAACAATTCTTCGAATTTCATGGCAACCATTTGCATCTCTTTGGAGTCTTTAATATCCTCATCCATTGATTTTGCTTTAAAAAGAAAGCAGGTGTGGATGCTCTGGAATACCTTTTCCAGCTCTTCTGCCCGGCGCAGGAACTGCTCCATCAGCTCCAGCTCGTTGGAAGACAGGCTCTGGTAGGTGCTGTTGGCTTCGGCCAGCGCGTTCTTCCGGGAAAGGTCTTTCTGGGTGATGTCAATGATGGAAATACCGAACAAGTTGGCGATCTTGAGCAGATTGCAAATCTTGGGTTCGGCGGTGCCGTTTTCGTAGGAAGCAATATTCCCGCGATTGAGCCCAACGCGGTTGGCGAGTTCTTCCTGGCTGAGTTTAAGCCGCTTCCGCAAAAGGCGGATGTTCTGCTGTAAAAAAATTGTTGAGGTGTTCTGTTTTACCACATCCATATCCATTTTAGCTATCCTGCTTTTCCAAAAAAAAACGATGAAATCGGACAAATACTCGATTAACCGGCTTACAATAAGTACAAATGAATTAAAACTTAGTTTAAGTATGTTAATTTTTTTAACGTTTATCGGACCAGAAATGCCATCGAAGTGTAAAAAGGTTCCCGCTGCGACAATAAGAAGTCTAAATAGGAAATTTTTTTTGCAAAATTGATGTTCAAACTGTAGATTTGTAAATAATAATTACAAAAACATCGGACAAATTCACAAATCACCGGCTACTATGATATATGCAATTCAGAATCAGATTCAGGAACAACTGGACAACATCAGTGGTTCACTTCGAGCCTTTTCCCTCAAACTGACCGGCAACACCGTCGACGCCGAAGACCTTTACCAGGATACGGCACTGAGGATCATCACCAACGCCGATAAGTACCGGCAGGGCACCAATTTCAAGGCCTGGGCGGTGACCATCATGCGCAACATCTTCATCAACAACTACCGCAAGAAGGTGCGCCGCAACATGATCATCGACCAGACGCCGAACAACTATTACATCAACTCCGGCGACAAGCTCGTCGAAAATGACGGGGAAATGAACGTCGCCTACAACGAGCTGATGAAAATGGTCAACACCCTGCCCGATGATTTCCGCCGCCCCTTCCTGATGGCTTACCAGGGATTCAAGTACGACGAGATCGCCGAGCAGCTGGGATCTCCCCTCGGCACCATTAAGAGCCGCATCTTCTTCGCCCGCAAAAAGTTACAGAAGATGTACAAGGATGCACAGAAGGAGCGGAGAGCCTGAAAACCGGACGGGATTTACCGGACGTGCTGGCTTCAGGCGGCGCGTTTTATAGACAGAATTAACAGGATTAACAGGATTGGGGAGGCAGGTTGCTGTGTACCCTTCCTGGGGGCGTCTTGTCTTTCAAATCAAAAACGCACTCGTTCTGTCTGTCGTGTTTGGTTGATGAGCGAAAAAGGCCGGGCCGGCATACCGCCGCCCGGCCTTTTTCGTTGTATAGGGATAAAAAAGTATATTTTCTCCACATTCTGGCATTTTGTATATTTAACCGGGAAAAAATCATCCACCTAAAGCAGCCACATGAGCAAACTGACCATAAAAAGCGGCAAGGGCGAACTGAGCCTCAAAAAGAGCAAGTCGTTGGTAGGCCTGAAAACCGCAACGGAAAAACCGTCGGATCAGGAGGACTACGTCGAGTCTGAACTCCACAGGAACCTGGGTGGGTTCCAGGTGGTGAGCCTCCGGAAAGAGGGGGAAGATATCGACTCCAGGCTGGACGAGGTCCGCCGGCGGGATGAAGTGGAGGTTGGCACTCATGTCTACTACGCAGAAGGCAGCAATAAGCCGCTGATTGCCACCGGCGACATTTACATCACCTTTGAGGACGGGGTCAGCGAAAGCGAACAGGGCATCGTGCTGGAGGAATACCATTTGGAAGTCGTCGAACGCCGGGGCAGCAGCCGCATCGTTGCCCGGGTGACGCCCCGGTCGCCCAACCCGATCAAAGTGGCCTATATGCTGCAGCAGATTTCCCTGGTGAAGTTGGCAGAACCGGATCTGGACACCATCCTGGACGAGTATGAATTCCGGGAACCTACCGATGACCTGATCGGCCAGCAATGGCACCTGCGCAATAACGGAAATGTACCGGGGACCAATTACCGCCTTCGCCAGGGGGCCGACGCCAAAGTGGCCGACGCCTGGCGCCGGCTGGGCGCACTGGGGTCAGAGCGTGTCGTAATCGCCATCATCGACAATGGTTTTGACATCAACCACCCTGACCTTAGGACCAAGGTCTTCCGCCCCTTCGACCTGTGGAATCAGTCGCCCAACCTCAGCATGGGCGATCCGCGCTTTACACACGGCACGCCCTGCGCCAGCGTGGCCCTGGCTGTCTCCAACGGGCGCGGGATCGTCGGCGCCGCTCCCAACGCCATGTTCATGCCCATCAGCGGGACGTCCTTCAGCAATCGCGCCACCGAACAGATGTTCGATTATTGCATTGACAACGGGGCGGACATCATCAGCTGCAGCTGGGGCACCACGGACCCCAACTTCAGCCTGGGCGCCATCAAGTCGGAAGCCATCACCCGCGCCGCAACGAAAGGCCGCAACGGCAAAGGGTGTGTCATTCTCTTTGCCACCGGAAACGACGATTTCGATTTCGTCAATTTCTACGCCGCCCATCCCGATGTTATCGCAGTGGGGGCGTCTACCAGCCAGGACACCTACGCGAGCTACTCCAACCGCGGCCGGGAAGTGGCTGTGGTTGCGCCCTCCAACGGCGACTGGCCCATCCTGGCTGCCCGGGCTTCCTGGGATGAAGGCATCTCCTGGGAAACCGGCGTATATAAATATTACCGCGACGGCCAGGACCGCGGGCCGCTGTACAAGCATTTTGGCGGCACCTCCAGCTCCACTCCCCTGGTAGCCGGCGTTTGTGCGCTCCTCCTGACCGCCAACCCCGACCTCACTGCCCGCGAAGTAAAAGAGATTCTTCAATCCACTGCCGACAAGATCGGCGCACCTTCCGAATATAACGGAGGCCATTCTCCCAAGTACGGATACGGCCGCATCAATGCCGACCGGGCTGTAGCTGAAGCCCTGCGCCGCCGGGAGAAACAGCCCGAGCCGGCAGAAGTGGAAGAGACGGTCACTTCCGGCCAGGGCCTGTTCCGCTTCAGCGTTCAGCGGCAGCCTTCTGCCGGGTGGGGCGTGCAGGCCGGCGTGTATAAAGATTACGGCAACGTGCTGATCCAGGCGGAGAAACTGCAAAGCCAGTTCAACCAACCTGTTATCGTCAACATCAATCAGCTGGGCGGTGAGACGGTCTACAAGGTTATCGTCGGCGCCTTTGGCTCTCTGGCGGAAGCCAAACAGCTGCATGAGAAGGTCAGGGCCGCCGGCATCAGCTCCTTCCCGGCCGACCTGTCGAAGCTGGGTTAGTGCTTCCGGGGCGAAGCTCCGGCGCCGTTATTTTGACTGTTGCGGGTTGCCCGGCGTTAATAGTGCAGCCGGAAAGAAGTCACAGGGCCGTTAATTTCCGATAACGCCGTTTGACTCAGGGCGAGGTTAATAACTGCCTGGTTTCAGGGCCAATAGCCAGTAACAGTAAACTGCCTTTACCAGCCAGACACCTTCCAGATGAAAGACAATTTCTCCAAACAGGCTGAAGAGTATGCTCAGTTCAGGCCCGGGTACCCGGCTGGCCTGTACGAAGCCTTATATGCGATGTTACCCCGCTATCAAAGAGCGTGGGATTGCGGTACAGGCAATGGGCAGGTGGCGGTGATGCTGGCCGGGCGTTTCCGGGAAGTCCTGGCTACCGACCTCAGCGCCCGGCAGATTCAGCATGCGCCGCAACGGGAAAACATAAGCTATTTGGTACAGGCTGCCGAACATGGTGTTTTTCCCCGCCGGCATTTCGACCTCGTCACTGTCGGGCAGGCCATCCACTGGTTTGACTTCGGCCGGTTTTACGCCGTCGTCCGACGGGTTCTGCGGCCTGCTGGCGTAATCGCTGTTTTCGGATACGGCCTGCTGAAAATTGAAGGGCCGGCCGGGGAAGCGGTCCGCCACTTTCACCAAAACATTGTTGGCCCTTATTGGGACTCCGAACGGCGTTATATCGACGAAGCTTATCGAACCATCCCGTTTCCGTTCGAAGAAACTCCCTTCCCCTGCCTGGAAATGGCTTATCGCTGGGATTTGGAACACCTTACGGGCTATCTGAATACCTGGTCCGCCGTCCGGCACTTTGAACAGAAACGGGGTTACAATCCGGTGGCCTTCTTCCGGAAAGATTTGGAACAAGCCTGGGGCGGGAAGGGAGAGCAGGTAGCCCGTTTTCCGCTGATCGGGCGGTTGGGGAGGCTGGAATAGGGAAACTTTGCAAATGATGGGTTCATTGTTCTCCCGGAACAAGGAACCCATGCATACTACTAGACATTTTCTGGACACAGAGTACGCCGACCTGCCTGCCGCGAGGTGCGGCCTTGCAGGCAGGGAAGACACAGAGCCACACAGAGGCCTGATTATCAATGGAAAAACTCCGTGTACTCTGTGTTGGCCTCAGTGCTCTCTGTGTCCAAAACCATTTTGTTCAGTGGTGTGGAACCCATGCCCCCATGAACCCACTGCCGGAAGCGGCGAATGGTGCCCTCCAGGTCAGGGACGGTGCAAAGCACCAGGGTCTTGTATGCAGGATGTCCACACTACTGGACATTTTGGTCCTATTTGTGTAAATGTCCAGTAGTATGCAGGATGTCCGCAGAGTGCCCAATTCCTTAATAGCATTAAAAATACCTGAGATGGTATGAAGGGGATCGTTGCACAGAGCTGACGTTTTGTCTACTTTTGTCTTTTGGCAACAACTTCCGGTGCGTTTTTTTTCTTTGGCACAGAAGTTGCCGATAGGAAAAGATGTTCTCAGAAAAAGAGACACTGTCATCTTGACATTGACTGCGTATATAGGTATTTTAATGATCCGGCGGACGCCGTAAATGATAAAGCTTATATGTTTGAAGAAATTTTTTCGCACCAGCGGTTTGATGATGATGGAGATTTTCTTCCTCTTCTGTCGGTCGAAGAAGAAGAAGAGGAGGATTTTGATGAGTCATACCCCGACGTGTTACCCCTTTTGGCCCTGAAAAACACCGTTCTCTTTCCCGGGATCGTCATTCCGATCACGGTAGGCAGGGACAAGTCCATCCGGGCTATCAACAAAGCCTATAACCAGGGGCGGATCGTAGCCGTCCTGTCTCAGCGCGACAGCAATGTGGAGGAACCGGACCTGAAGGATCTCTACCAGATCGGGACTATCGCCCGCATTCTGAAGCTGCTGCGGATGCCCGACGGCACGACGACTGCCATCCTCCAGGGCCGCAAACGCTTCCTGGTGGAAAAGCTGACCCGAGACGAACCGTATATGGAAGTCAGGGTACACCAACTGGAATACACCCAGCCCCGGAACTCTCTTGAGTTTGAGGCGATGGTCGCTTCCATTCTCGACCGGGCGCGGCAGATCATCGAGCTGTCGCCCAATATCCCTTCGGAGGCGAACGTCATGTTGAAGAACATCAACAACCAGTCCTTCCTGCTCAATTTCATTGCATCCAACCTCAGTTCCAAGATAAAGGTCAAGCAAAATATCCTGGAGATCGACGACCTGCCCAAGAAGGCCCAGGTCATCCTGGAGCAGATGAACAACGAGCTTCAGCTGCTCGAATTAAAGGATCAGATCGAGAGCAAAGTCCGGGTGGATATTGAAAAACAGCAACGCGACTATTTCCTCAACCAGCAGCTGAAGACCATTCAGGAGGAACTCGGACAGAACCCGCAGGAAGAGGAAATCCAGAAGCTCCAGTTGCGCGCAAAGAGCAAAAAATGGAGCGAAGAGGCCCGGGGGCATTTTGAAAAGGAACTCAAGCGCATCCGCCGGATGAACCCGCAGGTGGCCGAATATTCCATTCAGCTCAACTACCTGGAGCTGATGCTCGACCTGCCCTGGGAACAATACACCAAGGACAATTTCGAGCTTAAAAAAGTCAAAACCGTCCTGGACAAAGACCACTTCGGGTTGGAGAAGGTCAAGGAGCGCATTCTGGAACACCTTGCCGTTTTGAAGCTGAAGGGAGACATGAAGGCGCCCATCCTTTGCCTGGCCGGCCCTCCGGGCGTGGGTAAGACTTCGCTGGGCCGGTCTATTGCCCGGGCCCTCCGGCGCCGGTTCATCCGCATGTCGCTGGGCGGGCTGCACGACGAGTCGGAGATTCGCGGCCATCGCAAGACGTACATCGGCGCCATGCCGGGCCGCATCATACAGTCGCTGAAGCGGGCGGGTTCTTCCAATCCCGTTTTTATCCTCGACGAGATCGACAAGGTGGGCAAGGACTTTCGGGGCGACCCATCCTCCGCCCTGCTGGAAGTGCTCGACCCCGAGCAAAACTCCACGTTTTATGACAATTACCTGGAGATGGAGTACGACCTGTCCAAGGTCTTGTTCGTCGCCACGGCCAATAGCCTGAGCACCATCCAGCCCGCGCTGCTCGACCGCATGGAGGTCATCAACATCAGCGGCTATTCCACGGAGGAAAAAATAGAGATCGCCCGGCGGCACCTCATCCCGCAGCAGCGCAAGGAACACGGCCTGCAGGCCAGGCACGTCCGGCTCAACCGGAAGGCCATCCGCCAGATCATCGAGGAATACACCCGGGAATCCGGCGTGCGTTCCCTCAACCGGCATATCGCCGGCGTCATGCGCAATATTGCCAAGAAAGTGGCGATGGAGGACCCCTACAACGTGACTGTAAAGCCGGAAGACATCAAGGAGATGCTCGGGCCGCCCCGCTTTACCAAAGACCTGTATCAGGAAGTCCGTGTTCCGGGCGTTGCCGTCGGGCTGGCGTGGACCCAAACCGGCGGAGACATCCTCTTTGTAGAATGCAGCCTGAGCCGGGGCAAGGGAAAGCTCACCCTGACCGGCAACCTGGGGGACGTGATGAAGGAATCAGCTTCCACTGCCCTGAGTTTCATCAAGGCGCACAGCGAAGCGCTGGGCATTCCGGTCCAGGCTTTTGAGGAGAAGGACATCCACCTGCACGTTCCCGAAGGCGCCATCCCCAAAGATGGCCCATCGGCCGGCATCACCATGCTTTCTACCCTGACCTCGGCGCTTACCGGCCGGCTGGTCAAACCCTATGTGGCCATGACCGGCGAGATCACCCTGCGCGGCAAGGTGTTGCCCGTCGGCGGGATCAAGGAAAAAATCCTGGCTGCCAAACGGGCGGGCATGCGGGAGATCATCCTCTGCCGGGAGAACAGGAAACACGTCGAAGAGATCAATAAGGAGTACATCGAGGGGCTGGAATTTCATTACGTGCGGACCATGCAGGAAGTGTTAAGCCTGGCCCTTGAGCCTTCGGCTGCCTGAAATACCCTGCCGGGTGTTAAATCTTTGTTAATCGGGCCAGCCATTCCGCTCATCCTCTCCTCCCAGCCGTTTTTCTCGCAGGCAGGGCGCTGTGGCCAGTTTTTCCGGGACGGGAAATTATCTGAAAATTCCTACTTTTGAGGGAAAGCGACAAACCTTTGCCCGGTACGACTGGTCTTAATTACAGGTTGTGCATACACCATTAAACTGATCTTCCATGAAACTCCGCCTCGTATTGATACTTTTCGCCTTGATCATTGCTGCCGGCACCTGGGCTCAGGATAATAAAACCGGGCGCCTCGTCCAGTTTTCCGGAATGGTGCTGGATGGGTCTGACGAGCAGCTCTACCCTGTGCCCTACACCAACATTCTGGTGAAAGACAAGGGGCGGGGGACCTACTCCGACCTCCGGGGCTTCTTCTCCATCGTCGTGGAAAAGGGGGATGTGATCGTCTTCTCTGCGATCGGTTATAAGACCGTGGAGTACAAGATCCCGGAAGACCTGGAAGACGAACGGTACTCCATCGTGCAGCTCATGACGCAGGATACCATCAACCTGCCCGAAACGGTAGTCTTCCCCTGGCCCAGCCGCGAGCATTTCAAACTGGAATTCCTGGCCATGGACGTCACGCCCGAACTGCAGGAGCGCGCCGCCAAAAACCTCGCCAACGAAACCCTCCGGCGCATGCGCAACGATGTCAGCGTCGATGGCAACGAACATGCCGATTATTACCTCCGGCAACAGGCCCGGGAATATTACTACATCGGGCAGCAACCTCCAATGAATATCTTCAACCCCGTGGCCTGGAAGAAATTCTTCGATTCCTGGAAAAACGGGGATTTCAAAAAGAAAGACGATAAATAGGGCGGAACATCAGTTGTTGCGTGATCCCTAACCTTTCCTTCCAAATACCTTTCTCCCCCAGAACAGGACCTGAAAGCCGTAGGTGCCCAGCCAGAAAGCAAGGGCGGCAAACGACAACATTCCGAGGGCTACATACGGCTTTACAGAGCGGAGGTTGATGTTCAAAAACTCATAACATACAAAATCGGTGACCACAAAAACGAAATGGATCACGAAGAGGAAAAACAAAACCCGGATCAAGGTGCGCAGGTAGAGCACCTTTTTCAGCTCCGGCGACCGCTTCCGCCGCAGTTCCAGGCGCTTCGCCCGAATATACCGGTGCGAGAAATAGAGGTAGGCCACGAAAGTGGACAGGTAAAGGAATTGTTCGAAAGCGCCGTAAAAAGGGTTGTAAAATGACCGCCCCCACTGGCTCTTGAATGCTACCGGCATAAAAAAGAGCCCCAGAAAGAAGAGGAACTGGAAAACGGGCAGCATAAAATGTTTGACATCCGTCCACCGCAATTCATAGGCGGGGTAGAGGCTGAGTTTGACGTGGTAAAAAAGCAGGGTCGGGAAAGCCAGGGTATAGTACAGGGGCAGGAATTTGACCCCCGGGAAATATTCATATACCCCGGCGAAATCCAGTATGTTGTGCAAGAGGGTCAGGCCGAAAGCAATAAGCAAAAGCCCGTAGAACGCATTGGCTTTCCGGCTGCCGGACCGCTTGAAAAAAAAGAGGCTGCCGACAGAGAGGCATTGAGCCGCTGCTATCGCCAGCAGAAAGATCAGGATGTAAAAAAATACGCTCTTGTCGCCGATGTCCAGAAAGTCCATCGTTACATTTTTAAGCTCTTTGTGCCTCGGTTTTTAAAAACACGCAGCAAGGTGGCACGCAGGGGTGTGGAGGCGCGGGGGCATCAGGTTGTCGTACCCCGGCACTTTATGCCTCAGCGCCTTTGCGGGAGGCCCGGAACATATTCAATCCATGCAAAGAGCCGGTTATCGCCCGGCCGCTGCATGCCCGAAGGTGACTTTCAGTTTTCCCTTCAGGCTTTTCATTTCATTCAGGAACTCCTCCGGGCCGGTGACGGTCAGGATGAGGTAAACATCCCCTTGGGCCTGCATTTGTGCATACTGATAGTAGCTTCCGGCTACGAGGAGGGCATCGAATCCCTGTCCGGTGACCTGTGATTCCCTGGCCGCTGCTTCCAGGCCGATGACGTCAGCAAAATCTTCCCTGGTGAAATCGAGGATTTTTTCCGGCGACCAGTTCATCACATTGTAAGAACCCGAAACCGAAACCTGTATCCCGTTGCCTGCTTCCAGGACCACCCCGTCTCCGTTGATCGGCCGTTCGGCAGAAACCTCCAGTTCCGCCGGATAATGGAGGCAAAATCCGAAGCGGTTGTTGCAATAATTTTTCGATGCCTGGGCAGCCAGGGTAGAAACGGCGGCCAGCGATAAAAAGATCAGTGTTCGTACAGATTTTTGCATAACGGTCAGTTTTCCCTAAATATAAAGATAATTATTGTCAGCGCTAATGGCGGGCATAGTATATCTGTTCCTATTGTCTTATCTTTATTTCATGATCGCTACCATTAGAACAAGAAGAAAGGGCATATTGCTCATGCTTTCTCTGGTATCAGCCCCGAGCCTTTTTGCCCAGGAGCCGGACACTGCCAGCCTGGGATACCAGGTCGGCTACCACATCGGGAGCTGGCTTCCTTTCAGCATCATCGCCCTGCTGGCGGTCCTGATCATCCTCAAGTCCAGCCGGCAAGGCCGCGACTCCTAAAACGGCCCTTATGAGCAAAGCAGACACCTGGGCCGATGCCGCCCTGGAGCAGTTCCGGTACGTAGCCGACCCCCTGGCGGACGAGGCCATGGCCCGCGTTCTGGAACGCAAAGGCAAGGAGGAGGCCTACCGCATTTTCGACCTGTTGATCCGGAATATCGGGATGCCAACGGCTCAGTTGCCGGCAGAGGTGCAGCCGCTCCTGGAAGCCACCCCGGCCCTGCCTCCCTTCACCAGCGCCGGCGCCGTCGCCGATGCCCACCGCTTCTTCCTGGACCACGGTGCCAAGTGCCTGTTCCTGTTGTATTATAAATCCCTGCCCCTGCTGTACTGCATGCACAAGGGAACCCCCGTGCTGGCCCGGACCAGCCGGCTGACCAACCAGGACCAGTCGCTGCGCATCTTTGCCCGGCGCATTGCCGAAACGGGGCAATTCCTCATCGACGTGATGACCCCGGGGGAATTGTCTCTCCGGGGGCGGGGCATACAGTCCATCCAGAAGGTCCGGCTTATCCACGCCGCTATCCGGCAGTTCCTGCTGGCCGAGGGCTGGGACGAACAGCGGCTGGGCCTGCCCATCAACCAGGAGGATATGGCCATGACCCTCATGACCTTCAGCGTGGCGGTGCTCGACGGGCTGGAGCAGTTCGGCATCCATGAACCACAACCGCTCCAGGAGGCTTATCTGCAAACCTGGAAGGGCATCGGCTACAACCTGGGCGTCGCCGAAGCGCTGCTCCCCGACAACGTGGCCGAGGGGCGCTTTCTGATGAACAAAATCCTGGAGCGGCAGGCTGCCCCTTCCGAAGAAGGCCGGCTGCTCACCCGCGCCCTGGTCGAATTCGCCCAGGATGTGCTCCGGAACGAGAAACTGGCCCTCGCCCCGGAAACCATCATCCGCTATCTCGTCGGGCGGGAGCGGGCAGCCATGCTGGGCATAGAGCCGGGCGGCGGCTGCCTCACCGCCATCCTGCCTCACGCTATTCAGGCCCTGTTCCGCCTCGGCGAACGCCTGGAAGACAAAGTGGACGGCCCGCTGGACGAAGTGCTCGCCTTTCTCTCCCGGCAAACGGTGAAATCCATGGTGGGCTATTTCGATACTTACAAGGGGCGGAATTTTCAGATTCCGCAGGCGATGCAGGAGGGGTGGTTGCGGGGGGAGGGATAAATGGCTGTATTGTTATATTGTTATACCGTCTTTTTGAACCGGTTGAAATTATTGGCTTGGCAACGGTTCAAGGTTTTTTGTTTTGCCGGAGCGACGGGGTGCCTCCATTCCGGTTGGCCATTCAGCCATATAGCCATATAACAACATAGCTAATCAAAACCACTATCCACCAGTGAAACTACTCCACCACATACCTACAGCCGAAGACATCCGCGTTACCCATGAGTTCATCCGCCCGATGATCCACCGCACGCCGGTGCTTACCTGCCGGAGCATCGACGAGATGGCGGGCGCGCAGCTGTTTTTCAAGTGCGAGAACTTCCAGAAAGTCGGTGCTTTCAAGATGCGGGGCGCCAGTAGCGCCGCTCTCCGCCTGAGCGACGAAGAAAAAGAGCGCGGCCTGGCCACCCATTCCTCCGGCAATCACGCCCAGGCGGTGGCCCTCAGCGCCCGGCTGCTGGGCATCCCGGCCTACATCGTCATGCCGGATACTTCGCCGGCCATCAAGAAGGCGGCCACCAAAGGCTACGGGGCGGAGGTCATCCTGTGCGAAAACACCCTGGCGGCCCGGGAAAGCACCCTGGAGAAAGTAGTAGCGCGCACCGGCGCCACCTTCATCCATCCCTACAACGACTACAACGTCATCGCCGGGCAGGCCACTGCCGCCAAAGAGCTGATCGAAGATACGGAACACCTGGGCTGCATCATCGCCCCCATCGGCGGCGGCGGGCTGATGAGCGGCACGGCCCTCAGCGCCCGCTATTTTTCTCCCGGAACTCTGGCCTACGGGGCGGAACCCGAGGCCGTGGACGATGCCTACCGCTCCTTCAAAAGCGGCGCCATGCAGGAAAATACCTCCATCGACACCATTGCCGACGGCCTGCGCACCAACCTGGGCGAAAAGACGTTCGATATTATCCGGCGCGAACTGGAAGACATCTTCACCGTCAGCGAGCCGGCCATCGTCGCCGCCATGCGGCTGGTGTGGGAGCGCATGAAGATCGTCATCGAGCCGTCCTGCGCGGTGCCTCTGGCGGCCGTGCTGGCCAATCCGGGGGTATTTGAAGGGAAGAAGGTGGGGGTGATATTGACGGGGGGGAATGTGGATTTGGGGAGGCTGCCGTTTTGATGGGCCAATTAAGTTACTGGTTATTTGTTATTAAACCCCGCATTTTGGCACCCGTCAACTTCTTGTTGGTTGGTCCTGGCGGTAGAATAACTGCCCTGGAACAATATGCTGTTAATGGTTATTGTCGCAGGGATGCCATTCAGCGACCTGACTTTTCCCGGAATAACGTTTTTCCATATTTCGACAATGTTGTATTTTCAGAGGAAAAAATGAAAAGCTTTGGACTATCATTCTTTATGGTTCTGGTGGTGTTCCAGGCCGGGGCTCAGGGGTTGGAACCGGGCGTAGCCATCATCAACACCAACAATATAAGGGCATCGGTTTACTCCAACGGCAGGCTTTTCTGGACGGGCAGCGGCGGGCACTTTGAGATGCTGGAAGAAGGTGTTTCACCCATACTGCTCGGCGGGCTTTGGCTGGGAGCGGTGGATGGCGCCGGGAATCTGAGGATCTCTTGTCAGTTGTACGACGATGGCAAAGTGGAAAGCCAGTTTCAACCCGGTACAATCAAAACACTTTATCCCAGGCCAGAAATCGATACCAATTTGAACCGGATTTGGCGGGTGAGCCGGAAAGAGATTATAGCTCATCAGGTTGACTTTGGAGCGGATGGACGAATAGACAGCATTATCCCGGCCATTTACAGCTGGCCGGGCAGGGGCAATCCCCATTCTTTAAAATATAATGGTTTCGAGATATTCGATGGCTACGAAATTCTGGCCCCTTTTGAGGACTGGGACGGAGATGGCGCCTATAACCCCGATAAAGGAGACTATCCCAGGTTGGCCGTCAGGGGGCATAGGTTTACCCAGCCGGACGAAATGGCTTGGTGGGCATTCAATGATCTCATGGAACGTGAAAACCCTTGGCTGTATGACCCTTTATTAGTAGAAGTTCATTGCCAGGCGTTTGTGTTCAATTGTAGGAAAGAAGAGGAAGAGGTTATGAACAACAGCTTGTTTTTACATTATACGCTGATCAACAAAAGCCTCGAGCCTCTGGATTCCATTCGGGTAGGGATGTTCCTGGACTTTGCTATTGGATGCCCCGATGACGATTATATCGGCGTACTGCCGGAAAATGGAACGGTTTATGCTTATAATAGCGGCCATGAAGACGGGCCCTGTGGCCATCCGCCTGCCAACCTCTTAGTGAGCAGTACCTTATTTGATGACCTTTATGTGACGGATGCCCCCAGGAACACGCCTCCTGATACGGTATTCACCAGCGCATTTGACCGGATAATGCCCCTTCAATTGCAGGAAGAAACGGGCTTGCCTAACAATGCTTTCCCTGTGGCCGGTTTGGAATATTACCGCTATCTGACCGGCTCGTGGCGGGATGGCAACCCGCTGACTTACGGAGGGAGTGGTTATAATACCGGTGGAATGCCGATAGCCTTCCCTTTCACCGGCTTCCCGACCGCCGAAGGCGACTGGAACGAAAAGAATGCCGGCCGTACTCCCGGCCGCCGGAGGGCACTTGCCTCCGCCGGCCATTTCCGCCTGAATCCCGAAGGGGTGAACAGCTTCACCATCGGCATCACCGCTCAGAATTGCTGGGGATGCCACCCGGAAGGATCTGCGGAAAGCTTCAGCCGGGCATTTCACGAAATCCGCGAAATCGACTTGTGGATGCGGAGGGATTGGCTTGTTGACTTCCCATGCACGCAGTCGAAGATCGAAATAGAACGGCCGCCTCCGTTCTCCCCCATGCTTACGCTGTTTCCCAATCCGGCTAAAAACCGGCTGACTGTCCATGTAGAAAATGCGCCCGCCTATTGGTATCGCGTTTACAATGCTCATGGCCAGTTGATGCTGAAACGGGATAATCCGGAACCGGTATCCTTCCTTGAAACGACTAACTGGCTTAAAGGCGTTTATTTCCTGCAGGTCAGGGCAGGCGGTGAGACCATCAGCCAATCATTTGTGATAGAATAGTGATATTTTTGTGAACAAACAAATATAACAAAGCCCCCCGCCCCCGTGTTAGGAAAAGAAAAAACATGAAAAAGATAACCCTTTTGTTTGCTCTTGGCCTGTTCAGCTGGAGCTGCGCCAACTCCCAGAAGGCAGACATGCCGGCACGGGAAAAGAACATCGACTATCCCAAAGGCGTAGCGGCGGTTTCCGACATCGAACAGCAACTGGACAACAGCCTGTCGCGCGCCGTCTTCGCCGGCGGCTGCTTCTGGTGCGTGGAAGAGGTTTTCGAGCGCGTCCGGGGCGTGGAAGAAGCGGTGTCCGGCTATGCCGGCCCGGAAGCGCCCAGGCCCACGTACGAGCTGGTGTGTACCGGTACGACCGATTACGCCGAGGCTGTATCGGTATACTACGACAAAAGCAAAGTCAGCTATGAAGAACTGCTCACCGCCTTCTTCGCCGGCCACAACCCCACGCAGGTCAACCGCCAGGGGCCGGACGTGGGCCCGCAGTACCGCACCGCTGTTTTTTACCAAAACGAAGCGGAAAAACAGCAGGCGCAGGCCTACATCGACCAGCTGAACGCCTCCGGCAAATACGACGATCCCATCGCTACCACGCTGGAACCCCTCGGCGTCTTCTACGTAGCCGAAGGGTACCACCAGGATTATTATCCGGACCACCTCAGCCAACCCTACGTGGCGAACGTGTCCCGGCCCAAAGTGGAAAAATTTACCAAAGCCCACCCGGAACTGCTGAAGGAAGAGTATAAAAGTGACAAATAGCAAAAAAAACGTCAAGAGCAGTAGCATTGCCCTTTAAGGGGGCAGCGAAAAATAACTTCCCCATTTCGAGGCCAAGACTTGACAAGTTTCCAAAACTTGTCAAGTCTAAAACAGGAAGTTATTTTCCTCCGGTCCCTAAGCAGACACCTACCCCATAAGCAATGCGCCGCAGGCGAAGGCGCAGCGGGCTTAGCCAAATGCTCCACGGAGGTTGCTAAGCCCGCCGTGCGTTCGCCTGCAAACCAACAAAAAACGAAAGCCATGAGCGAATTCAAGCAAGTTGTCAACGAAGGCCTTAAAAAAGTAGGAAGCTGGGTCAAGCGTTTCTTCCTCATCCTTTTCCTGCTCGCCATTGCCGGCGGCGGCGCTTATGTATGGGTATCGAGCTGGACCTACAGCGACGGCACCCGCGCCGGCAACCTGATCAAAATCTCCAAAAAGGGGGTGGTATTCAAAACCTACGAAGGGCAGCTCAACCTGGGCGGCTTCCAGCAGAACGTCGACGGCGTCAGCGGCAATATCTGGGATTTTTCCGTGCCCCAAAGAGCGGTTTACGAGCAGCTGCAGAACTTTGAAGGCCAGCAGGTGAAGCTCTTCTACAAGGAGCGCTACAACGCCATGCCCTGGCAGGGGAAGACGAATTACTTTGTGTATAAGGTGCAGAAGGTGGAGTAGGGGGGAGAGGTGTGTAAAGGTGTATTGGTGCATTGGTGCATTGGTGCAGGCACTTCGGAAACCCCGGAAAAGGAGTGAAGGAGTGAGTTGGCGAATGAGTGAATAGGATCAACTATGTAATAAAGTTTGATTTTAAAAACAATACATATTTTATATTTATTCACTCATTCAGTCCCTCACTCATCCGCTCATTTGGGGAACTTTCCGGAGCAGCCTCACACACACACCAATGCACGAATACACAACCTTTCCGGCATTCCTGCGCCCGATTCCCAAATTTGGCTATCTTTCCGGCAAAATCCTTTGCCATGAAAAGCCAACTCCCCTTGTGGCTCGGCCTGTCGGCGGTGGTCGTATGCAGCTGCGTTTCCCGGGAGGCGCCAACCGCCTCCGGGCCGGCCTACTTCTCCATTACCTACAACGCTGCGGACGACAGCCTGCTGGACGGCCGCCTGCTGCTCCTGCTTTCCGCCAATGACGAGGCCGAACCCCGTTTTCAGGTCAACGACGGCCCCAATACCCAACTGGTGTTCGGCATTGACGTCGACGGCTGGGCACCTGGCAGAGCGGCGGTTTTTGACAGCACCGCCTTCGGCTACCCCATCGAAAGCCTGGCCGATGTGCCGGCTGGCGAATACTACGTGCAGGCCTTGCTCCATAAGTATGAAACTTTCCGCCGCTCCGACGGGCATACCGTCAAGCTGCCGATGGACCGCGGCGAGGGGCAGCACTGGAACCGCGCCCCCGGCAACCTGTACAGCCGCCCGGAAAAGATCGCGTTCGACCCGGCCTTGCCCGCCGCCATTGACATCGAGCTGGACCAGGAGATGCCGCCGATCGAACCCCCGGAGGACACCAAATACGTCAAACACGTCCGGATACGCAGCCAGCTGCTGAGCGATTTCTGGGGCCGGGATATGCACCTGGGCGCTCACGTGCTGCTGCCAGAAGGCTTTGAGGAACATCCGGACGTTAAATACCCCCTGGCCATCATGCACGGCCATTTCCCCTACGACTTCGGGGGCTGGCGCACCGAGCCGCCCGACACTGCGGAACCCTGTGAATACAGCGGCCGGTTCAAGGTGGACTGTTACAACCGCATTGTACAGCAGGAAGCCTACGATTTTTATAAAATGTGGACCGGGCCGGATTTTCCCCGGGTGATCGCCATTGAGATTCAGCACGCCAACCCCTACTACGACGACTCCTACGCCGTCAATTCCGCCAACCTGGGCCCCTACGGCGACGCCATCATGACCGAGCTCATCCCCTATATCGAAGAGCAGTTTCGCGGCATCGGCGAGGGCTGGGCGCGCTTCGCCTACGGCGGCTCCACCGGCGGCTGGGAAGCCCTCGCCGTTCAGGTGTTCTATCCCGATGAATTCAACGGCTGCTATGCCGCCTGCCCCGACCCCATCGACTTCCGCCATTACGTGACGGTCAACATTTACGAAGACAAAAACGCCTACTGGATCGACGGCAACTTCCGCCGGACGCCCCGCCCGGAGCACCGCGATTACCTGGGCCACGTCTCCGCCCTGATGATCGACTACAACCACATGGAGCTGGCCCTGGGCACCAACGGCCGCTCCGGCGACCAGTACGACATCTGGCAGGCCGTCTTCGGGCCGGTGGGCGACGATGGTTATCCTAAACCTATCTGGGATAAATACTCCGGCGATATCGACCATGAGGTGGCAAAGTACTGGAAGGAGAAATACGACCTGGCCTACATCATGAAGCGCGACTGGAAAACGCTGGGGCCGAAGCTGAAGGGCAAAATCCACATCTACTGCGGCGATATGGACAACTACTACCTCAATAATGCCGTTTACGTGACAGAAGCATTCCTGGAAAGCACCGACCCTTACTACGACGGCGAGGTGGACTACGGCGACCGCGCCGAGCACTGCTGGAACGGCGACCACACCCAGCCTAACCACATCTCCCGCCTGCGCTACCACCGCATGTTTATCCCGAAATGGGCCGAAGAGATGAAAGGGCGGGCGCCGGGAGGGGCAGATTTGGCAGGGTGGAGGTATTGAGAGGGGGAGAAGGGCATGCGCATCAGGTTGAAATGTTAACGCATGTGGCCATATTAGCCCGGACAGCCCGAAGGGCTAACATAACTTAGCATGGGGCAACGCCCCATGCCCAATTGCCTGCAGATAGCCTACGGCCTGAAG
>JAGFJD010000052.1 GCA_024102975.1 Phaeodactylibacter sp.
ACGTACCACCTTCAGGTGGTGCGTTTCCCAGACAGGATTGACAGCCCGGACGTACCACCTTCAGGTGGTGCGTTTCCCAGACAGGATTGACAGCCCGGACGTACCACCTTCAGGTGGTGCGTTTTTCAGACAGGATTAACAGGATTGACAGGATAGGCTGCCAGTCCCTTAATCCTGTTCATCCTGTTCATCCTGTTCATCCTGTTCATCCTGTCTACCTTTTGCCCAGTCCCGTTTTCAAATACAGGCTTCCCGCCTACTGGAAACACAACAGCCCCACACTAATAAAAATCACTCTTCCCGCCTGACTTCTATCACTCTCCGGACCGTTAAGGTTCACTAACTTGTCTGCATCGAAACCAAAATCCTGATGCTATGTTTCCCGGATCTGCCTCGCTTATGATATTCTTTGCCCTTGTCCTGTTCCTGGTGCCCCTGATGATGGGGGTTGCGGGGAAAAACAAGATGGGGTGAAATATTTGTCCTGGGTTAGATGGAGCGTGTACGGTGTACGGGCTCGTCAGCAAGCGGGATCGGTTGGTACCCGAATTGCCCCGAAACCAATAACCAATAACGCTGGCAGCCCACCACAAACAAAATAACTGCTGCACTACCCTCTCCGCCGCCGGCGCAGGAACCACGCAGCCAGCAGAGCAAGGATCAGCACGACCGGCCAGAGGGTAACCAGGCCGACGGCCAGGCTCTGCAGCAATTTCCATCCGTTTTCGAAACCTTCCCCGATGCGGCTCCAGAAGGAACGAGTAGTGCTGAGCTGGCTGCCTTCTTCGTAAATGGTGAGGTTGATCGTGCTGTAATCCACCTGACGGCTCATATACTGCAATTGCCCTTCTATGGATTCGATCTCCTCGACCACCTTCCGCAGGTTTTCCTCCACGGCCAGTATTTCCTCTACATTTTTGGCTTGTTTCAGCAACTCGCGGTACCGCTCTACCACTGCCCGCTTGGAAGCCAGGCGGGTTTCCAGGTCGATGTATTGCCGGGTCACGTCTTCGGCATTGATGGATTTGAAATCCACGTGGGATGCCAGTTGTTCAAACGCCAGCAGCAGGGAGTCGAACTGCCGGGGAAGCACCCGGATCACCAGGGTGTTCTCCAGGCGCCCGCCGTACTGTTGCTCGTTTTCGCCGGTGAGTTCGCCCTTGAAATCAGCTACCAGCTCTTTTATGGAAGCCAGAGCCTCCGGATAATCCTTCACCTCCATCCGCATGTTGGCGGTTCGGATGACCTTTTTTTCCGGAGCGGCCGGCTGGGGCTGCTCTCCGGCCTGATCGTAATCCTGGGCATAGGATTCCTTGGCCATGCGGGCCTCCTCCTCCACGGCTTGCCCGGGCATGGGCCCCTGGTAAGAACCCTCCGCTGAATTGTTTCCACCCCGGCAGGCAAAAGCCAGGCCTGCCATCATTGCCAAAAAAATCCAAATCCTTGTCTTCATAAGGCGCAAAGTTGTTTTACGAACTCAAATTACAATAAAAAGAAAAAGGAACTGCCAAAATGTCACCGGGGCTGTTAAAATCCTTATCTTTGCTCCCCGGTCATTGAACCTTTACCCTCTGATTGTCCTTTTCAGTCAGGATGTATTTCACCGCTTCATTACACAAAGCGAGTCGGGAAAAATTTTCGAAGAAGATGTACGACAACAATCCTACCCTTGTAGGAATACAAAAGAAGATCGACGAGAGCCGGCAGGGAGAAGCCTTCTACCCGGAGCAGGCAGGAGGCGCCGTGCAAAACGGCAGGCATTTCTACATCGAAAGCTACGGCTGCCAGATGAACTTCAGCGACAGCGAGATCGTCGCCTCTATCCTGTCGGATGCCGGCTACCAGCCTACCCGTTTCCTGGAAGAGGCCGACCTCATCCTGGTCAATACCTGTTCCATACGCGAGAAGGCAGAAGAGACGGTGCGCAAGCGCCTGCGCATTTTCGACAAAGTGAAGGAACAGCGGCCGGGAACGCTCGTCGGCGTGCTGGGCTGTATGGCCGAACGCCTGAAGGACAAATTCCTGGAAGAAGAAAAGCTGGTCGACCTGGTCGTCGGCCCGGATGCCTACCGCGACCTGCCCAGCCTGATCAGCACGGCTGAAGAGGGAGACAAAGGCATCAACGTCTTCCTCTCCCGGGAAGAAACCTATGCCGACATCAGCCCCCTGCGGCTGGATTCCAACGGGGTGGCCGCCTTCATCTCCATCATGCGGGGCTGCGACAATATGTGCTCCTTCTGCGTGGTGCCCTTCACCCGGGGGCGCGAGCGCAGCCGCAACGCCTTCAGCATCGTGGCCGAAGCCGCCGACCTCTTCCGCAAAGGCTACCGGGAAGTAACCCTCCTGGGCCAGAACGTGGACTCCTACAAATGGGAAAACCCGGAAACCGGAGTGCGGGTAACCTTCGCCCAACTCCTGGAAATGGTGGCCCGCGTCAGCCCGGAACTGCGCGTCCGCTTTTCTACTTCCCATCCAAAAGACATAACCGACGAGGTGCTGTTCACTATGGCCAGACACGAAAACATCTGCAACTACATCCACCTGCCGGTGCAGTCGGGCAACAGCCGCATCCTGGAACTCATGAACCGCACCTACGACCGCGAATGGTATATGAACAAGGTGCGGCGCATCTACGAAGTCATCCCGGATTGCGCCATTTCGTCGGACATCATCACCGGATTCTGCACGGAAACCGAAGAAGAGCACCAGGATACCCTGAGCATGATCGAATTCGCCCGCTACAGCATGTCCTATATGTTCTATTACTCGGAACGCCCCGGAACCCTGGCCGCCCGTAAATACGCAGACGACGTGCCCGTGAAAGTGAAAAAGCGCCGCCTGCAGGAGGTCATCCGGGTGCAGACGCAGGTGTCTTATCAGCACAACCGGCAGGACATCGGCAAGACGTTCAAGGTGCTGGTCGAAGGCGACTCTAAACGGTCGGACCAGGATTTCAAAGGGCGAAATTCCCAGAATAAAATGATCGTCTTCCCAAAAGTGGATGGGCTTAAACCGGGCGATTATTGCTTTGTTAACATTAAGGAGGCGACAAGCGCGACGCTGAAGGGAGAGGTGGTTAGAGGGAAATAGCTGCTTTGCATATTGAAAATCAATACTTCCGAATCGCGTTCGGAACAGGCGCTGCGCCCCGGCACCTTCTAAGAAGTTGTTTGGGGAAGGATTTGCGCGAAACATATCCGCGTGAACAGTCCCAACACAGCAATCCAATTAACCCTGCTGAGCCGGCAATACAACAATTCCCCGGCCCCGCCCAACCAACAATATAACAATTGAACACCCCCGGCACACCGCAGCCCCATACCCGCAAATACACACGACAAAACACCAACATGGACAGCAACCTCCAGGCCATCAAACAGCGATTCGGAATCATCGGCAGGTCCCCTTTGCTCGACCGCGCCCTGGGCACGGCCGTGCGGGTGGCCAACACCGACCTGTCGGTCCTGATCACAGGAGAGAGCGGCGTGGGCAAGGAAGTGTTTTCCAAGATTATCCACGGGCTGAGCGCCCGGAAGCACAACAAGTTCATCGCCATCAACTGCGGCGCCATCCCGGAGGGCACCATCAACTCCGAATTGTTCGGCCACGAAAAGGGCGCCTTCACCGGAGCGACCAGCGAACGCAAGGGATACTTCGAAAGCTACGACGGCGGCACCATCTTCCTGGATGAGATCGGCGAGATGCCGCTGGATACGCAGGCCTTCCTGCTGCGCGTGCTGGAAACCGGAGAGTTCATCCGGGTCGGGGCGTCCAAAGTGCAGAAAACGGACGTCCGCATCATCGCCGCCACCAATACCGACCTGTTTGAGCAGGTGAAAAAAGGGAAGTTCCGGGAAGACCTGTACTACCGCCTCAACACGGTCCCCATCAAGGTGCCGGCCCTGCGCGACCGCCCCGAAGACATCTATGTGCTCTTCCGCAAATTCGCCGTCGACTTCGCCGAGAAATACCGCACCACGCCCATTCAGCTCGACGACCGCGCCCAGATGGCACTGGAGCGCTACAGCTGGCCCGGCAACATCCGGGAACTCAAGAACATCGCCGAGCA
Organism: Phaeodactylibacter sp.; assembly: GCA_024102975.1. Classification (GTDB taxonomy): domain Bacteria; phylum Bacteroidota; class Bacteroidia; order Chitinophagales; family Saprospiraceae; genus JACJXW01. The sequence goes on from JAGFJD010000052.1 coordinate 4,070, forward strand.
AGTGTCCGTACTGGCAGAAGACAAGATGGTCAGCGCCGAACGGCTGGCCCGTTATACCCCCCAAATCCTTCAGCGCAACCTGCCCATGATCCCGGATGCCGGCCGCCGCAACAACGACGACGGCGCCACCATGCAGGAGCGGGAAATCTTCTACAAACTCATGGTCGACATGAAAAACGACCTCAACGACCTGAAAACGCTCGTCTTCGAACTCATCCGCAACAACGACCTGCGCGTGCCCGACGCCGGAGACATTCCCAGCCTGCGGCCGCCCGATAGTTTCTCCCAGCGCACCAATATGCCCGCCCCGCGCCAGGACGTGCGGGACTTCCTCCACGATTACCACGAGGACCGGGACGGGGCGGAAAACCAGGTCAACAAACCCATCATCCTGCCGAGGGAGGAATCCGAGAGTTTCACCCCTACCGAAGAGGTGGAGGAAAGCCTCTCCCTGGAGGAAAACGAAAAAGACCTCATCCAGAAAGCCCTGAAAAAACACAACGGCCGGCGGAAAGAAGCCGCACAGGACCTGGGAATATCGGAAAGGACGCTGTACCGGAAGATCAAGCAGTATGAATTGTAGATTTGCGGCCATTTTTGCGCCTTCTGTCCTGAACGCGCATAAGCGCCAACTCACAACAATAGCGGTTGGGTTGAAAAAGTAACGGACAAAAAGTTAATGTTTTTATCCAACTCAATAGGCATTCCTGCGCTTCCGTTAAAAATTTCCCATTGATCCTGTATAAATCCTATCCATCCTGTCCGATCTTTGGCAAAAAAATCAGCCATGCTACGCATAGTCATAATGCTTGCCTCCTCCGTCGTTTTGTTCAGCGGGTGCTATTCCTTCCGGGGGATCAGCATCGACCCGTCGGTGACGACCTACTACGTCGAACAGTTCACCAACAACGCGCTCAACGCCCAGCCGGCCCTGGCCCAGCGCTTCGCCGAAGACCTGAAGGAAAAAATCCGGACCGAGTCCCGCCTGGTTTTCAACGATACGGATCCAAATATCGAGTTCAAGGGCATCATCGTGAGTTACAACGTGACCTCGGAGGCGCCCCAGCCGGGGGAAACCACCGCCATCAACCGCCTGACCATAACCACCGCCATCGAGTACATCAATAACGTCAACGAGGAAAAAGGCTGGAAGAAAAATTTCTCTTTCTTCTTCGACTTTCCCAGCTCGCAGGACCTGGCCAGCGTGGAGGACGAGGCGGTGACGGCTATTTCCAACCAGATGATGGAGGATATCTTCAATGCTGCCTTTACAGATTGGTAGGTGGTTTTTACAGGTTTAACCAGTAGGTCACCTTCAGCACCAGCGCCCGGTTCTTCACCTGCGGTTCATTAAAAAACCGATCCGAAAAGTAATTATCCGTATACACCAGGAACACGTCTGATACCGGCCGGAAGCGCCATTGCAGGCGGCTGTTGATGTTGACGTTGTCGGCCTGGGTATTGTACTGGAGAAAGGTGCTGAAAAATAGGCTGCGGGAAAAGGACAGCTCTGCCCGGGGCCCGACGAGCCAGAAGCTGGCGCTGTTGTAGGGATCCGGCAGTTGGATGTCGTTGTAGGCGAAGGTGGCCGCCAGGATGCCGAAGGGCTGCCAGCGGAAGTTGACAGCGCCCTCCACCCGCCGGATGTCGCCGTTGAAATATTCACCACCGGCCACTTCGACGTCGAAGTAAAACTTTTTGCGCACGTCGGAATTGAAGCTCGCGCCCACGGAATTGTACCGGTATTCTCCGATGGGCAATTTCTCTCCGGCATCCTTATTGGTGGGGTCGAAGGGAAAGTAAAGGTAAGTGAAATCGCTGGCGAAACCTATGCTCAGGGTGCTCTGCCCGGGAAAAACGACGAAAGCGCCCGGCTGCAGCTGCCGGTCGGCCAGGCGGTAATCGGGCTGGTTGTAGGTGAAGTTGGTGCTGAACTCCAGGCCGTATTGGATGATCTTCCTGGCTACCTTCGGGTTTTTTGGAAAAATATTGTGGGTAATGCCCGGGCTGAAAGACAGGAAGCCCGTGCGCGGCACGAAGCCGGCGTCGGCGCGGAAGTTCTGCCCGATATACTGGGAAGGGAAAAACAGCCGCCAGTTGCGGGTGAAATGGCCGACAAACAGGGCAGCCGACTGGGCGTCGTTGTTCTTTTCGGCGGAAAAGGACCGGTGGTAGTACAGCTCCGCCTCCCACTTGCCGTCTTTGGAGTAGAGGTTGTATTCCAGCCCAGCTACCCGGTTGTAGCCGTTGCCATCCAGTTCGTAGCCGCCTGCCCCGTCGGAAGTAAAGTTTTCCTTGTTGACGAAGACGGCCCCTACGTAGGAGCGGTCGAACACCTTGCGCTGCAGCACGCCGACGGAGTAATTGGCCGGGTCGATGCCGGCGCTTTCTACCTTTGCCGTCTGCATGTTGAGCAGGCCGAGGCGCCAGTTGTCGTCCAGCTTGCCGCTCAGGCGGGCGCCGGCAATGATGGGCACCGGCCCCCGGGCGGAAAGGCCGATGCGGCGGCTGAAGAACGGGCGGGCGTCGGGGAAGCCGAAGCGGCTGAAGAGGTCTTCGTTTTCCAGGAAGAACTGGCGCCGCTCGGGAAAAAACAGCTCGAACCGGCTCAGGTTGGTGATCTGCCGGTCGACCTCCACCTGGGAAAAGTCCGGATTAAAGGTGAGGTCGAGGTTGAGAGAAGGGGTGACGGCCACCTTGATGTCCCCGCCGGCGTCGAAGCTGTTGTCCGCCGGCGCGCCGTTCTCGTGATCCCTGCTGCTGCTGCCGGTGACGTAGGGGATTACCGAAATATTGAGCCCGGGCGCCGGCGGCTGGCCTTCCCACTCCAGCAGGCCGGTGAAAGCCAGGTGGTTGGCGCCGAACTGCCGGGGCACAGGCACCCAGGAAGACCGCTCGTTCTGCTTCACGGCAATGCGGCTGAAATTGATGCGCCAGCTGTTGTCGCCATCCGCCCGGGAGTAGCGGAGCGTCTTGAATGGGATGGCCATTTCCACCACCCAGCGGTCGTCGTGGTTAGCCACCTCCGAATACCACTTATTGTCCCAGTCCCGGTTGATGTTGGTCCCGTTGTCGATGATGCCCTCCCGGTGCACGTTGAAAGGGGTTACCGCGAAGTGAAATCCGTTGACCTTGTCTTTGAAGGGGTCGATGTTGACGGCGAATTCGTCGCTGCCGCCGTTTTCGAAATCCCGCTTGAGGGAGGTGATGATATAATCCTCCCGCTGCTGGTAAACCGTGGCGCCGACGTAGAGGAAGGATTCGTCAAAGGCCAGGCGCACTTCGGCCTGCAGGGCGGCGAAGGAAGAATCCATGGGGAAGTTCTGGAAAAAATCCCCGGCAACCTGGGCTTCCTGCCAGGCAGGTTCGTCCAGCTGTCCATCCAGGTGCATTTTCGAGGTGGCCTTTCGGATAGCCAGGCGATATGGTTCTTCCTCGGCGGCGGCCCGCTGGGCAAGGCAGCCGCTAAAACAGAAAAACAGGGCAATGGTCAGGGCGCAAAGTCTTTTCATGGGGGCAACGGTGATTTCAATCAGCATCTCAGAACGGGCTGCAAATTAACAAATTTGCCGTTTTATCTCCCCCCCCGAATTGGAACAGTAACCACCATCGCCCGAAAGAATCTCTGTCCGTCCGGAAACAACCAATAACGGCGGTTGGATCGCAGCAGAGGCAATAACCGGCAGGAAGTATCCACCCATGTACCTTAATTGGGCTAACACGCTAACGTTGGACAGCCGGGGACCTTGGTACACTGTACACAGCCCAGGGTTGCCGTTGACTCCGTACACCCGTACACGACCCCGGCAGCTCCTGTCCAAAACCAGACGGGTAGCCCCTAATTGTCCTCGAAGTCGAAATCGCCAAAGCCCTCCTCTTCATCTATATCCTCAAAATCCTCCTCTGCGTCGTCGTAATCTTCGTCCATGGTATCGACGACGGAAGTTTCCACGGAATAATGAAAAAAGCGTTCGAAGAGGGCCCAGTCCAAAGGCGCCGGCCAGGCGCTTTTGTCCATACACCAATCTTCGAGCACGTAGCCGAGGAGGTCTTCGCAATTCTCCCGGAGCCATTCCAGGGTTTCTTCAGGCGTTTCGAAGTCGGGAAGCAGGAAAACATCCTGCTCGTCGTGCTGGTCCATCTCATCGTAGTCGATCGGGTCTTCCGGGAAGACGGTATTTGCCCAGTCGATCATGGCGCGCGTCGGGCGGATGATCAGCGCATTGCGGTTGATGGAATAAAATTCGTGCATGTGGTAGTTTTTTGGCCGGCCAGCCGAGTGCGCTCCGACGGGGATAGGCAGCACTCGCCTGGCCGGCTCAGTTCTGCCTTAAAAGTAGGGTTTTCTGAAATTTCCTGCTCATTTTTTTTGGAAGGGAGTTATCTGATGCCCTTGCCGAATTCCACAAAAAAACCCAGCGATTCCGGGTTGCGCATGGAATCCGGGTTGGCAGCCTTTTCCAGCGGACGGCCCAGGAGAATCTTTTTGACCGGCGCCTCCAGCTTTTTGCCGCTGATGGTATAGGGAATATCCTGGACCTCGATGATCTCATCGGGCACATGGCGGGGCGAGTACTCGCTGCGCAGGATCTGCCGCAGGCGGCCCTTCACCTCATCGGTCAGCACTTCGCCCTCGTTCATCACCACGAAAAGGGGCATGTAGTGGCGGCCGCCGCTGAGTTCGAGGTTGACGATCAGGCTGTCTTTCACTTCCCGCACCTGATTGACCGCCCGGTAAATCTCGGCGGTCCCGATGCGGATGCCCTGCCGGTTGAGCGTTGCGTCGGAACGGCCGAGGATGACCAGGGAATGGCGGGGCGTGACCTTCACCCAGTCTCCGTGGCGCCAGATGCCGGGATACATTTCGAAATAGCTGCCCAGGTAGCGCTGCTTGTCCTCGTCGTTCCAGAAAAAGATGGGCATAGACGGCATGGGCCTGGTGATCACCATCTCGCCGACTTCGCCGACGATCGGCTGCCCGTCGTCGTCGAAAGCATACAGGGCGCAGCCCAGGCAGCGGCACTGGATTTCTCCCAGGTAGACCGGCTCCAGCGGGCAGCCTCCGACGAAGGCCGTACACACATCGGTGCCTCCGCTCATGGAGCAGAGCCAGACGCCCTCCTTGATCTCCCGGTACACATAGCCGAAAGCTTCCGGCGGCAGGGGGGCGCCGGTGGACCCGATCGACCGCAGGCGGGACAGATCGTAGTCCTTCCCCGGCTGCAGCCCTTGCTTCATGCAGGCCACCAGATAAGGGGCGCTGGTCCCGAAGTGGTGAATGCCGGCCTTTTCGGTAAACGCCCAGAGCACATTCAAATCCGGGTACCCCGGGCTGCCGTCGTACAACACGATGGTGGCCCCCACCAGCAGGGAGGCTTGTACGAAGTTCCACATCATCCAGCCGGTGGTGGAGAACCAGAAGAAGCGCTCTCCGGGGTGGACGTCGTTGTGAAAGGCCAGATATTTATAATGCTCCAGCAACACGCCTCCGTGGGAATGGGTGATCGCCTTGGGGATGCCGGTCGTGCCGGAAGAGTAAAGGACCCAGATGGGATGAGCGAACGGCACCGCTTCGAAGGAAAGGGCGGCGGCTTCGGTTTTCATCGCTTCCGCCCAAAGGATGCCGTTGGGGAGCAGGCCGGCGCCGGCCTGCTCGTCCAGGTACGGCAGGAGGATGGTTTTCCGGAGGGTGGGCAGCTTGTCGCAAAGCTCGCCAACCGCGCCCATCTTATTGTAGGGTTTGCCGTTGTACTGGTAGCCATCGACCGCGAACAGCACCTTGGGCTCTATCTGCTGGAAGCGGTCCACCACGCTGTGGACGCCGAAATCCGGCGAACAGCTCGACCAGATGGCGCCGATGGAGCAGGCCGCCAGGAAGGCCACCGTCGCTTCCGGGATATTGGGCAGGAAGGCCACCACCCGGTCCCCCTTCTCCACTCCGATGCTGCGCAGGTAAGCCGCCATACGAGCCACGGCCTGCTCCAGTTCCGCCCAACTGACTTCCCTTAGGGCATGCCGTTCCGATTGGAATACAATGGCGGGATGGCTCTCATTCTTGGAGCGGAAGATGTGCTCGGCGTAATTGAGGGTGCTGCCTTCAAACCAGCGGGTGTCCGGCATGGGGTCGTCCGACATGGCCCGGGCGTAGGGGTTGTGGCTGATCACCTGGAAGTACTGCCAGATCGACTCCCAGAAATCCGCCGGCTGTTCCACCGACCAGGCCCAGGCATCGGGATAGCCCTGGAAATCCAGCCCTTTTTTTTCCTTTAACCAGTTCAAATAGTGTTTCAGTCGGGAATGGAGGACGAAAGATTCAGAGGGTTGCCAAAGAATGGGAGGCGTATCGCTCATGGTTGTGGTTTGTTTTTGGTTAGGAAGGTAAAGATAGTGTGGAAGGAGAGAATAAAAAATTTTCCCTACTTTAGAGCCTGATTAACTACAGCGTCCCGGTCCCTAAAGCCTCCCACAAAAGTTATCATTCAAAACAAAGCGATGCAAAAAATACTTGTTGCCAATCGTGGAGAGATCGCCCTGCGGGTGATGCGCACTGCCCGCCGGATGGGCATCCTTACCGTTGCCGTTTATTCGGAGGCCGACCGGCTTTCCCCTCATGTGCGATACGCCGATGAGGCCGTTTGTATCGGCCCGCCTCCCTCCAGCCAGTCGTACCTGCGGGGAGACAAGATCATCGAAGCAGCCAAAAGCCTGGGGGTCGACGGCATCCACCCCGGCTACGGCTTCCTGAGCGAAAACGCGAGCTTCGCCCGTGCCGTGGAAGACGCCGGGATCACCTTCATCGGCCCCAGCCCCTTTTCTATTGAGATCATGGGCAGCAAGCTGGCAGCCAAGGCGGCGGTCCGGGAATACGATATCCCTATGGTGCCGGGCCTGGACGAAGCCATCACCGACATCGAAAAGGCCAAGGAAGTGGCCCGGGAAGTGGGCTTTCCCATCCTGATCAAGGCCTCTGCCGGCGGCGGCGGGAAAGGCATGCGCATCGTGGAGGAGGAGGCCAACTTCGAATCCCAGATGAAACGGGCCATCAGCGAAGCGGAATCGGCCTTTGGCGACGGCTCCGTCTTCCTTGAAAAATACATTGGCTCGCCCCGGCATATCGAAATGCAGGTGCTGGCCGATACGCATGGCAATGTCGTACACCTCTTCGAGCGGGAGTGCAGCATACAGCGCCGCCACCAGAAAGTCATCGAAGAGGCGCCTTCCGCGATACTGACCCCGGAGGTCCGGGAACGGATGGGGCAGGACGCCGTCAACGTAGCCCGCGCCTGCAACTACAAAGGCGCCGGAACGGTAGAATTCCTGGTCGATGACGACCTGAACTACTACTTCCTGGAAATGAATACCCGCCTGCAGGTGGAACACCCGGTCACGGAAATGATCACCGGCGTCGACCTGGTCGAACAGCAAATCCGCATCGCCCGGGGCGAAAAACTGAGCTTCACCCAGGAAGACCTGCAAATCAAAGGCCATGCCGTCGAACTGCGCGTTTACGCCGAAGACCCGGCCGACAACTTCCACCCCAGCGTGGGAAAGATTTCAGTTTACCGGCGCCCCCGGGGCAAAAACATCCGGCTGGACGACGGCTACGAAGAAGGACTTACCATCCCCATCTACTACGACCCCATGATCGCCAAGCTCGTCACTTACGGCGAAACCCGCCCGGCGGCTATCCACAATATGCTGGAAGCCATCGAACACTACGAGATCGAAGGGGTGGCCACGACCCTGCCCTTCGGCATCTTCGTCCTGCACCATAAAGCCTTCACTTCCGGCAAATTCGACACCCATTTCGTGAAGAAATACTTCACCCCGGAAGCCCTGGAAAAAGACAACCGCACCGGCGCCGAGATCGCCGCCCGGATGGCGGTCAAACTGTTTGAAGACAATAAGAAACTGCTGAGCATACCGGATGTGAGCGCCTCGGAATGGGGGAATGGGAGGCGGTGAGGTGTATGGATGTAAGTGCCTGGACAGAAATACTTTGACATACATGGAAATAAGGAAATACATTGCAAGCCCAAGTTTGGTAAGTATTTCCAGGTATTTCTATGTATTTCTATGTATTTCCACATAATTCACTATTTCAGCCATGGTACTTCTTTCTACTTTAATTTCTGGGTGTTCTGGGGCGCGGGTCTCCAGGCCAACACCATTCACCCCGGTGCCCCCAGTTCCAACTCCTCCTTGTTTTCCTCCAGTACCGGGATGATGAATTCGATGAGCGTACGCAGGTCCCAGCCCAGCAGTTCCGCCCCTTTGCGGACTTCCTCCCGGTCGACGCTGGCGGCGAAGGATTTTGTCTTTAGCTTTTTCAGGACGGATTTCGCGTTCATGCCCTCAATCCGGGTGGGGCGTATCAGAGCTGCGGCATAGATGAACCCGGTAAGCTCATCGGCAGCCACGATACATTTGTCCAGCCGGGAATGGCGCGGCACATTCCACTTCGTATAGTGGCCTGCAATGGCGTGCGCGATCTCTTCCTCCCCCATCTCCCGCAGGCGTGCAACGATGACGCCGGGATGCTGGTCGGGGTACTTTTCATAATCCGCATCGTGCAACAAGCCAGTGACGGCATACTTTTCCTCGTCTTCCCCGAAATGCCGGGCGAGGGCGCGCATGGCGAGCTCTACCGTGCGGGCGTGGCGCAGGAGGGATTCCGTTTCGGTCATTTCCGAAAGCAAGGCGTAGGCTTCTTCGCGGGTCATATTCTTCAGGTTGCGGTGAAGCCGGAAGTTACAAAGGTTACGCAACAATACTCCACCAATTTGGAACAATAATGGCCGCAGCGGGGCTGAAACGGGCCCATCTTTGTACTATAAGTTCCGAAGAAAACAATACCGATAAATGAAAACCGCCATGCAGCACCTTCAAGAAGCACTGGAGTCCATCGCCTTCCACACCATCAACCCGCTGGCCGGAGAACATATCGGCCTGTACCGGGTGCCCAGCGCCGAGGGTTGCGTCGAATTCGTCCGGCTGGAAGCCGGCAACTACCAGCCTCATATCCACGATACTGTCGACGCCCATCTCACCATCCTGGCAGGGTCGGGACAAATTCTCCTGAACGGAATCCCCTGCCCTTTCCGGGCAGGCAGCACTTTTGAAGTACCCCGGGGCACCAGCCACGGCTTCATCATTGAAACCAAGACGGTCTTGCTCTCCGTCCAGGATAAACCGATCCTGAATACGGCAACCAATGAAGCGGATATCCGATTAGCTTAAAAAAACAATGACCATGACTGCAACCGCCCGTCAACATCAACAGGAACAATACATCATTCGGGGAGGAGAACCCGGCCGCCAACGCCTGGAAATCCTGAACCGGGCCCTGGCCCCTACTACTCTGGCATTCTTCCGGCGCGCCGGCCTGGCGCCCGGCTTCCACGGGGTGGACCTGGGCTGCGGTGGCGGCGCAGCGACGCTGGCGCTGGCAGAAATCACCGGGCCTACCGGATCCGTTACCGGCATTGACTGGGATGCCGAAAACATTGCCTTCGCCCGACGGCAGGCTGAAGCACTTGGCATGGGCCAGGCCCAGTACCAGCAGGCGGACGTCCGCGACTGGGAAAGGGAAGCCGATAGCACTGACTTTGCCTACGGGCGCTTCCTGATGACTCACCTGGACAACCCGGCGGCGCTGGCCAGGAAAGTATATCGCATGCTGAAACCCGGCGGCCGCATTCTCCTGGAAGACATCGACTTCACCGGCCATTTCTGCTTTCCCGCAAGCCGGGCATTCGATCAATACGTAGAATGGTATACGGAAGCTGCCCGGCGCAGAGGCGCCGACCCGAACATCGGCCCGCGGCTGCCGCAACTGGTCCGGCAGGCCGGCTTCCGGGATATCCGCTTCACTGTTGTCCAACCGGTTTTCCAAACCGGAGAAGGAAAACAAATGGCTTCCCTGACCCTTGAAAACATTGCCGATTCTCTGATCCGGAACCAGATGGCTTCCCGGGAAACGCTGGCAGATTGCCTGGCAGAGCTCCGCGCTTTCGAACGGGATGAAAATACGCTGATCAGTTTACCCCGGATTTTCCAGGTGTGGGGGATGAAGTAGGAATATTGCTGTATTGTTATAGGGCTGTTTTTTCTGAGGGCACTCCATCTTAGCCGGGTGACTGCCGGCGGAGACGGAGCGCCCTCATTGTTATTTTGTTAGCCCGGAGGCTGTTCAGATATTTCGCTGATCGTCGCGCTTGCGGTTAAAGAGCGGGCGTATGAGGGGTTAAGAGATTGATTGTTGGAATACTTGAAATTCTAAAAACTGCCCTTCTTACAGAAATAATTGAACTAAAAAAAACACATCATGCATACCGCCAAAATGAAAAACTTGTTTCCTTTCATACTCGTTCCCATCCTGGCCAGCCTCGGCTGCAGGAACGACAACCCAACCCCTCAGCCCGAACAGCCCATCGTGCTGGGGGCCATCTACAACCTGACCGGCAGCCAATCTTCCCTGGACATCCCCTCCTCCCGGGGCGCCATGCTGGCCGTCGAGCAAGCCAATGCCAACGGCCAGGACGTGCAGCTCGTGCTCAGAGACGGACAGACCAACGCTGATGTCCTGAAGGCACAGACGCTGGAGATACTCGATGAATATCCATCCACTGCCGCCTTCCTGGGCCTTTCGGATACCGACCAGGTACTCGCCGCCGCCGGCCCGGCAGCGGATAACCACCGGGTATTCCTGACCTCCGGCGCTACCTCCCCCCAGCTTCCCGGCCAGATACCGGACTATCTCTTCCTGGCCTGCTTTGGCGACAACGTGCAGGCTGCCGCCGCCGCCGAATGGGCCTACGGTGAACTGGAAGCGCGCACGGTTTCGGTCGTCTATAATTCATCCGAAACGTATACCAACCTGTTGCAGAGCTATTTCATCAGCCGCTTCGAGCAACTGGGCGGCGAGGTGATAGCTAAGCAGGCTTATCAGGAAGGCAACATAGCGCAAGCCATCCAGAGCATACAACCTGCCGATTTCATCTTCTTCTCCGCTTTGCCTCAGGATGCCCTGGAAGGGGTACAGATGATCCGCCAGGCCGGTTTTGACGTGCCTATCATCGGAGGCGACGCCTTCGATGCGCCGGCTACCTGGCAGGGGCACAATGAAGTAGAAGGCGTGTTCTTCACCACCCACGCCTACCTGGGCGCCGACAACCCCAACCCGCAGGTGCAGGCCTTCCGGTTAGCCTACATGGAGGCCTACGCAGGAGAAGAACCCAACGCCTTTGCCGCGCTTGGCTACGATGCCGCCCAACTGCTCATCCGGGCAGCGCAGGATGCCCTATTTATGTTTAGACTTGTCAGAATTGCATCATGCTGAACAGAGGAAACTTTTGAAATAGAAATAATCGTCAGCCTAAACTGGTTTTCGTGAGCAGGAAAGCTTATACTACTTTTACTTTAACGTGGAAAAATTTTAAGGAAAACAATTTCTTTAACCATCATGGATGAATTCCTGAAAGCAGCCCTGGCGGAAGCCCGGGCCGGATACGACGAAGGCGGCATCCCCATCGGTTCCGTCCTCGTCCACAAAGGCAAAATCATCGGCCGGGGGCACAACCGGCGGGTGCAGAAAGGCAGCCCCATCCTGCACGGCGAGATGGACGCCCTGGAAAACGCCGGCCGCCTGCCCGCCGCCATCTACCGGGAATGCGTGCTGTACACGACCCTCTCGCCCTGCCCCATGTGTACGGGCGCCATCCTGCTCTACGAGATTCCCAAAGTGGTGATCGGCGAGAACCGGACGTTTATGGGGGAAGAGGAACTACTGGCTTCGCGAGGGGTGGAGGTGGTGGTGGTGGATAGCACGGCGTGTTATGAGCTGATGGAGCGGTTTATCCGGGAGCAGCCGGGGTTGTGGGAGGAGGATATTGGGGTGTGAGAAAAACGCTCAGGTTGCCCGCCTTCGTCCCCGCATCACCATCAAAAAAAAATCAAAAACCCTCCCTTCCTTCAGCCTTACCGCCCGCTCCACCTCCAGCCCCCTTTCCCTCAGCATGCGCTGATAATCCCCCAAACTATACTGCTGCGGGTGCAACACATCCCCCGGCACCCACCGAAACAATTTTTTCAGGGCACCATGCTTGTGAACATCCACCGAGAGCAACAACCGCCCGCCTGGCTTCAGCGCTCCGGCCAGCACGTCCAGGGATTTCTCCAAATCGGCAACATGGTTGATGGCGTTGAGGCAAAAGATGGTATCGTAGGGTTCCGGGGGATCGAAGGATTCCAATGGCTCAGCAAAAAAACGAACATATGGATACCGGGAAGGGTCAAAGTGGGGCAAATCGGCCTGATAAGCGCCGAGCAGCGGGTCGACCGCATGCACCTCCTGCGCTTCCAGGATGATGAAGATGCCCGCCGGCCCGCAGCCCGCATCCAGTACACGGGTACCAGCCGCCGGCTCATATTGAGCTGCCTCCAGTACCCTTCGCCAGTAGGCGGCTTTCTGCTCCAGGTACGCCTCAGGCTTTTTATTGCGAAGATAGGCCCGCCACCAGCGAATCTCCGCCGCCTGGGCTGCTTTCCAGCGTAGGTTCATGCTTGCTTTTTTATTATATGGTAAAGGCGAGCCCAGCAGTTCTCGTTTTAGAATGCCACTAAACCACTAAGGCACGAAATCCCACAATCCCGATAGCTATACGGCTTTTGCACCGCAAAAGCCGGGCTGAGCTGCCGTTGCTGCCTGCTGAACCTTGCCGGGCAGTTTCAGGCAGGGTACCGGGCCAAGCTATCATCCGGCACCGCCATCGGAGGCC
>JAGFJD010000061.1 GCA_024102975.1 Phaeodactylibacter sp.
CATTTTCTGGTCCGTTTAAAAGTGTAAGCGTGTAAAGGTGTAAAAGAAATTGGCTCCCAATCATTTACACGTTTACACTTTCACACCTTTACACAAGTAGCCCCCAAAATGTCCAGTGGTCTGCTTACTACCTGCCGACGCCAGAACCGGAAGATATCATGGAGGTCAACTTCGCCACCCAAAGCCTGGAACCCGTATGCAGCTTCGATTTCATCATCACTAGCCTGTGGACATACGAGGAGTCCCTGCCGCCGCCCTGCGCCCTCAGCCTCGACCCCGACGAGGACGACAGCACGGCGCCGCTGTATGCCTACCGGGCCGACAGCAGCTGCGCCGGCGCGCCCATTCCCTTGGTAGACGAAGACCTGTGGCTTTTTTCCGAGATCGGCTTCCTCGACAGCATCCGCGTCACCCTCAGCGGCGCGCTGGACGGGGCGCAAGAGTCCCTCAACCTCGGCCCGACAGACAGCCTGAGCGTTGCGGGCAACGGCACCCACAGCCTGCTGCTCTGCCCCGTAGGCAGCCCCAGCCTGGAACGGTGGCGCGATGCCCTGCGGGCGCTGGAGTACCGCAACGCGGCAAGCCCCCTGCCTGCCTTCGGGCAGCGGCAGGTTGCCCTGCTGGCCTACGCCGCCGGCAATGCTGCCGACACCGCTGTCGCCCTGATCCCCATTTTCAATACTACGCCTCCTGCCGGAGAGGATGGCAGCCTGGCCCTTTGCCCCCAAGACAGCAGCTTCGCCCTCTTCGCTGCCCTGCAGGGCAACCCCAGCCCGGGCGGTGCCTGGCAGCCGGGCAACGGCGCCTTCAACCCGGCCGCCGACGCCCCGGGCGATTACCAGTACGTCATTTCGGGCAACGGAGGCTGCCCCAGCGACACGGCTGCCGTCAGCGCCAGCCTGCTGCCTGTGCCCAGCTTCAGCCTGGGGCCGGATACCGTGCTGTGCCAGGCGGAAAGTTTCCTGCTGCAGGCGCCGCCCGGCCTGGAGGGCTACCTGTGGAGCAGCGGCAGCAGCAGCCCCAGCCTCGCCGCTGCTGTTTCCGGCACGTACTGGCTGCAGGCCTCCAATGCCGAGGGTTGCGCCGCCAGCGATACCATAACCCTAACCTTCTCGCTTTTCGACAGCCTGCTGCTTGGCGCCTCTCCCGTATCCTGCTTCGGCGGCAGCGACGGCGCCGTCAGCGTTGGCCCGGCCGGCGGCCAGCCGCCCTACGCCTTCGAATGGGCCGGCGGCCCCTTCGGCCCTCCCCTTGCGGGCTTGCCTGCCGGCACGTACGCTGTGACGGCCACCGATGCCTACGGTTGCAGCCAGGCAGCTTCTATAACCGTCCCGGAGCCTGCTGAAATCCGGGCCGAGGAAAGCCGGCAGCTGTGCCAGGGGCAGGAATACGCCTGGCAGGGGCAAAGCTTTGCGGCCGACACCAGCCTGTGCGTTGCGTACGTTTCCGCTGCAGGCTGCGACTCCACCCTTTGCCTCCGCTTGTCGTTCCTGCCTGCGCCCGCCATTGGCTTGCCAGACACCATCCGCTTCTGCGAAGGGCAAACGGTTGCCCTCGATGCCGGGCAGCACGCCGCTTACTCGTGGCAGGACGGCAGCGCGTCGCCTGTCCTGGAAGTGGGCCAGCCCGGAGCCTACAGCGTTACCGTCACTGGCGCCAATGGCTGTGCCGCCGCCGATACAGCCGTCGCCATCCTGCGCCCGCCTTTGCGAGTTTGGGCACAGGCCAACCCGCCGCTTTGCTTTGGCGAAGCCAACGGCAGTATTGCCGTCGACAGCGTGGCCAGCGGGCAGGCTCCCTTCGCCTACCAGTTGGAAGGCCGAAGCCCTCAGGCAGAACCCGTCTTCAGCCAGTTGCCGGCCGGCGCCTACCGCCTCCTTGTTGCCGATGCCGTCGGCTGCCAGGCCGATACCCTCCTGGCGTTGCCCGAGCCGCCACCCCTGTCCGCCGATGCCGGCCCAGACCAAACCATAACCCCTGGCGGCAGCGCACAGCTGTCGGCCAGCACCGGCGCGGCCGGCCCTGTTTTTGCCTGGAGCCCGCCCGAGGGGCTATCCTGCGCCGATTGCCCCAACCCCATAGCCCGCCCGCCAGCCAGCCAGCTGTACCGCCTCACGATTACCGACAGCCTGGGCTGCATGGCCACCGACGAGGTACTCGTCGCCCTGGTGCCCCGCCCAAAGGTTGCCATGCCCAACGCCTTCTCTCCGAACGGAGATGGCGCCAACGACCGACTGCTGCCCGTCAGCGGAGAGGGGAACATCAAGGCGCTGTATTTTCGCGTCTTCAACCGCTGGGGGGCACTGGTTTATGAAGAAAAAGGCGGTGCCTTAATGGCTGAACTTATGGGATGGGATGGTACATACAAGGAGAATCCGCAACCGACAGGCATGTATGTTTATGTGCTAAGCCTGGAATGGCCGGATGGGCGGCAGGAAGCGCTTAGCGGGGAAGTGTTGCTGCTGAGGTGAGCGGCAGTGTGTCAATAACCTTGAACCTCCGAACTATCCCACATTTTTCCTACCTTGCGCTCGATTTTTAAAAGCCATTAACTAATCCCTGCTCTGCTATGTCCAAGATCCGCGCAGCGATCACCGGGGTACAAGGGTATGTCCCTGATTACGTTTTGACCAACGCCGAACTGGAGCGAATGGTCGATACCAACGACGAATGGATTCGTGCCCGCACCGGCATACAGGAACGCCGCATCCTGAAGGGGGAAGGCAAAGGCACTTCCACCATGGGAATCGAGGCGGTGAGGGGGTTGCTGGAGAAAACCGGAACAGCGCCGGAGGAGGTGGACCTGATGATCTGCGCCACTGTCACGCCGGACATGCAGTTCCCGGATACGGCCAACCTCATCGGCGACGCCCTCGGCATTCGCCATGGTTTCTGCTTTGACCTGCACGCCGCCTGCACCGGCTTCCTCTACGCTTTGACGACGGCCAGCCGCTTCATCGAGAGCGGCGCCCATAAAAAGGTAGTGGTCGTCGGGGCCGACAAAATGTCCTCCATCGTCGATTACACGGACCGGTCCACCTGCATCCTGTTCGGAGACGGGGCGGCGGCCGTCCTCCTGGAACCCGATACCAGCGGCCCGGGCATACAGGATTCCCTTCTGCGAAGCGATGGCGCCGGCCACGTTTTCCTCTTTCAGAAAGCCGGCGGTTCCCGGTATCCGGCGAGCCGGGAAACAGTGGAGCATCGCGAGCATTTCGTCTATCAGAACGGAGCGCCGGTATTCAAAGCAGCCGTTTCGGGCATGGCAAATATAGTCGGGGAAGTGATGCAGCGCAACGGATTGTCCGTAGACGACGTCAGCTGGGTCGTCCCGCACCAGGCCAACCGCCGGATCATCGAGCAGGTGGCCCGGATGGCCGATTTCCCCCTGGAGAAAATGATGATCAACATCCACAAATACGGCAATACCACCGCAGCGACGATCCCCCTCTGCCTGTGGGAATGGGAAAGCCAACTCCGGCCGGGAGACAACCTCATCCTCACGGCCTTCGGCGGCGGCTTCACCTGGGGGGCGGTGTATGTGAAGTGGGCGTATTAGAAGTGCTTCATTGTCCCAGGGGTTCATGGGTTCATTGTTCGGCTTTCGGTATCCGCCGGTGGGCAAACCGCGAACAACCGAACTGCGAACAGCCCAATCACCGACAATTTTCCTATCTTTGCAGGGCAAAAATTTAAAGCCAAAAAAACAGAGTACTAATCAATGGCAACAACTTCTGATATTCGCAAAGGGATGTGCATCGAATTCAACAACGACACCTACACCATCGTTGAATTCCAGCACGTCAAGCCGGGTAAAGGCAATGCTTTTGTGCGGACCAAGCTGAAGAGCCTGACTACCGGGCGCGTCATCGACAATACTTTTACCGCCGGCCATAAGGTCGATGAAGTGAGGGTCGAACGCCGGAAATTCCAGTACCTTTACAATGATGAAATGGGCTACCACTTCATGAACCAGGAGACCTTCGAACAGGTCGCCCTCCGGGAGGAGTTTTTGGAAAACCCGGGGCTCATGAAGGAAGGGCTGGAGGTAGAAATCCTTTTTCACGCCGAAAAAGAGGTGCCGCTCACCCTGGAAATGCCGCAGTATGTCATCCTGGAGGTAACCTATACCGAACCGGGCGTCAGAGGAGATACGGCGACGAACACCCTCAAGCCCGCCAAGGTCGAAACCGGCGCCGAAGTGCGGGTGCCGTTGTTCATCAACCAGGGCGACCTGGTCAAGGTCGATACTTCAACGAATGCCTACATGGAACGCGTAAAACAATAACGCCTATGACTTTTAAGGAAATTCAGGAGTTGGTCAAAATGATCAATAAATCTAACCTGACCGAATTTAAAATTAAGGACGGCGAATTTGAGCTTGCCATCCGCACCAACAAATACGAAAAACTAAAAAGACAGCAGCAACAGAGCCCTCCTGCCGCATCGGGCCAGGCTCAGCAGGCACCCATCATACAGATGCCGCCGGTTCAGCAGCCATACGCGCCGCCGCCGCCTTCACCCTCTCAGCCGGCCCAGCCTAAGCCGCAACCTGCGCCGGAGGCCGAAGCGCCGGCCTCCGACAAGGCAGAAGGAACCGGCAATTATACCGAAATCCGGTCTCCGATCGTGGGCACCTTCTACCGGTCTTCCTCGCCGGAAAAACCGCCTTATATCAAAGTGGGAGACGTCGTCGAGGTCGGCCAGGTGGTCTGCATCGTCGAAGCCATGAAACTCTTCAACGAGATAGAATCCGAAATCTCCGGCAAGATCGTCAAGGTGATGGTGGAAGATGCCCAACCCGTGGAGTACGACCAGGTCCTCTTTCTGGTCGAACCGGCCTGACCTGCGGCACCCCCGGGGCCTGCGCTTCCCTGCCTTGCGGAAGGGGAGCTATTGTTGCAGCACCTCAATTGAATAAAGTATGTTCGAAAAAATACTCATCGCTAACCGTGGCGAAATCGCCCTGCGCATCATCCGCACCTGCCGGGAAATGGGGATCAAGACCGTAGCGGTCTACTCCACCGCCGACCGGGAAAGCCTCCATGTGCGCTTCGCTGACGAAGCCGTCTGCATCGGCCCGCCTTCCTCGGCGGAGTCCTACCTCAGCGTACCCCGCATCATGGCCGCTGTGGAGATCACCAACGCCGACGCCGTCCACCCCGGTTACGGTTTCCTGGCCGAAAACGCCGACTTCGCTGAGGTCTGTGCGGAATACGGCATCAAATTTATCGGCCCAACGCCGGCACAGATCCGCAAGATGGGAGACAAGATCACGGCCAAAGAGACCATGGTCAAAGCCGGCGTGCCGGTGATCCCGGGGTCTGAAGGCCTGGTCAAAGACCTGAAACAGGGCAAAAAGATCGCCTCGGAGATCGGCTACCCCATCATCCTCAAAGCAACCGCCGGCGGCGGCGGCAAAGGCATGCGCATCGTCTGGGAAGAAAAGGATTTTGAGAACAACTGGGACCGCGCCCGCCAGGAAGCTAAAGCCGCCTTCGGCAATGACGGCATCTACATCGAAAAATTCGTGGAGGAACCCCGCCACATCGAATTCCAGATCGCCGGCGACCAGAAGGGCAAGGTCGTCCACCTCTCCGAACGCGATTGCTCCATACAGCGCCGCCACCAGAAACTGGTGGAAGAGTGCCCCTCCCCCTTCATGACCGACGAACTGCGCAAGGAAATGGGCGCCGCCGCCGTGCTCGCAGGCGAGGCCATCGACTACGAAGGCGTCGGCACCGTCGAATTCCTCGTCGACAAACACCGGAATTTCTACTTCATGGAAATGAACACCCGGATACAGGTGGAACACCCGGTAACGGAGGAAGTGATCGACCACGACCTCATCAAGGAACAGATCAAAATCGCCGCCGGCGAGCTGATCACGGGCGGCAACTACTTCCCCAACGCCCACGCCATCGAGTGCCGGATCAACGCCGAAGACCCCTTCAACGGCTTCCGCCCCAGCCCCGGAAGGATCGCCTCCTTCCACAGCTCCAAAGGCCACGGGGTCCGCGTCGATACCCACGTCTACGCCGGGTACAATATCCCGCCTTACTACGACTCTATGATCGCCAAACTCATCTGCCGGGCACCAACCCGCGAGGAGTGCATCACCAAAATGGAGCGGGCGCTCGACGAGTTTATCATCGAAGGGGTGAAAACGACCGTGCCCTTCCACCAAAGGCTCATGAAAGACGAAAACTTCCGGAAAGGGGACTTCCACACCGGATTCCTGAATACGTTCAAGATGACGGATGACTGATTGATGGGAACCCGGGGGTTGTGTAAGCGTGTAAATGTGTAAGCGTGTAAATGTGTAAAAGAGGCTGTGCAACAGGACTATAATTCCCCCTAAAACAATGCCTGATGAGAAATATTATCATCTTACTCTGCTTCTTCCTGCTTGGCAATTGTTCCGGCGGCAACGCCTCAGAAAGCGAAGAAAACGCTGCTGCTAAAGATACCGCAGCCGTGGAAGCGGAAACGAAAGCCATCCGGCCGGCCCATCTGAACCGCAGGAACAGGATTCCGTTTGAAAAGACACTTAAACAGGGCCCCGTTACCTTCCACCTTTCGTCGCCCAACGTGCCGGAGGAAAACACCCTGGTGGTTGCCCCCTCCGGCCTGGAAGCCCGAAACGATACCTTCCAGATCGGCGTGGCCGGCCTGGTCACCGACGCCCAGCTGGCCGACCTCGACAAGGACGGATTCCCGGAAGTCTACGCCTTCGCCCGCAGCTCCGGGCCGGATTCCACGGCTTATGTCTATCCCTTCGCCTCCTACCGCAACCGCTCCTACGGCATAGTGAGCGTAACCGAACTGCAAACCCAAAAAGAGATGGCCGAAGGCTTCCAGGGCCACGGCCGGTTCTTCTTCGAAGGCGGCGTGCTGAAGCGGTCCTTCCCCATTTACCAGGACGGGCAGCCTTCGGGCAAAGAACGCATCGTCACCTACGGCCTGCGGCAGGGAGAAGCTTCCTTTGTGCTGGCGCCGGTTTCAAGCCAGGTGGCGGAGTGATGGTTCATGGTTACACGGTTTTATTGCCTCATGGGTTCATTGCCTCCTTGCACCATGCACCCACACTACTGGACAAAATGATTTTAGACACAGAGCGCACTGAGTTCAACAAAGAGTTCACAAAGCTTTTTCTGTTGAAATCAAGCCTCTGTGCGGCTCTGTGTCTTCTCGGCGCACTCTGTGTCCAAAAAATGTCCAGTAGTATGCCATGCACCCATGAAACCATGCACCCATGAACACCTCCTTCTGGCGCCTGCTGGGCTACCTGCGCAACTACAAGGCCAATGTGTCGCTCAACGTGCTGAGCAATATCCTGACTGCCATCTTCACGGCAGCCAGCATCCCCCTGCTCGTCCCCTTCCTGGAGATTCTCTTCGACCGGCGGGCGCCGGTGATGGAAAGGCCGGCCGCCATCACCGACATTGACAGCCTGACGACGAGCTTCAACTACTACCTCAGCCAGCTGGTGGTCACCCAGGGCAAAGAAACGGCCCTGGCCTTCGTATGCGCCATCATCCTGTCCGCGTTTTTCCTGAAGAACCTCTTCCGGTACTTATCCCTGTTTTTCATGGCACCGGTGCGCAACGGCATCATCCGGGACATTCGGCGGCAACTTTTTGAGAAGGTGCTGATCCTGCCCTTGTCCTACTTTTCGGAAGAGCGCAAAGGAGACCTCATGTCCCGGATCACCGCCGATGTCCAGGAAGTGGAATGGAGCATCCTGAACGTGCTGGAAGCGGTATTTCGCGAACCTCTGATCATCATCGGCGCCCTGGGTTTCATGATCTACGTCAGCCCTTCGCTGACGGTTTTCGTCTTTCTGCTGATGATCTTTACCGCTGTGGTGATCGGCGGCATCGGGCGTTCGCTCAAGCGCAGCTCTGCCGCCGTGCAGGAAAAGCTCGGCCTGCTGGTGTCGATCGTCGAGGAAGCTCTGGGCGGCCTGCGCATCATCAAGGGCTTCAATGCGGAAGGCTACCAGCGGGAAAAGTTCTCGAAAGAGAACGACGCCTACCGCCATGCCCTGACCCGCCTGCTGTGGCGGCGCGACCTGTCTTCTCCATTGTCTGAATTTTTGGGCATCGCCACCGTCGCCGTCCTGCTCTGGTACGGCTCCCGCCAGGTCTTCAGCGGCCAGCTGGCGGCGGAGACCTTCCTGACCTTCATCTTTGCGTTCTACAACGTGATCGACCCCGCCAAGTCGCTGACCAAGGCCATTTACAACATACAAAAGGGCATTGCCGCCATGGAGCGGGTGGAGCGGGTGCTGGACGCTGAGGTGAGCATCCGGGAGAAGCCCGGCGCCCTGCCCATCGACAGCTTCCGGGAAAAGATCGAATACCGGAACGTCAGCTTCTCCTACCGGGCGGACGAAGGGCCGGTGCTGCAAAACATCTCTCTGGAGATTCCCTGCGGAAAGGTAGTCGCCCTGGTGGGCGCTTCCGGCGCCGGCAAATCCACCCTGGTCGACCTGCTGCCCCGCTTCTACGACGTGTCGCAGGGGGCGGTTTATCTGGACGGGCACGATATCCGCGACTATCAGCTGCACGCCCTGCGCCACCTCATGGGCATCGTCTCCCAGGAGGCCATCCTGTTCAACGACACGATCTACAACAACATCGTCTTCGGCCTGCAAGGCGTCACGGAGGCGGACGTGGAACGCGCCGCCCGCGTGGCCAACGCCCACGATTTCATCATGGCCACCGAGCAGGGCTACCAGACCAATATCGGAGACCGGGGCGGCAAGCTGAGCGGCGGCCAGCGCCAGCGCCTGACCATCGCCCGCGCCATCCTGAAAAACCCGCCCATCCTCATCCTGGACGAAGCGACCTCTGCCCTGGATTCCGAATCGGAGAAACTGGTGCAACAAGCCTTAGTTGAATTGATGAAAAACCGCACCTCCATCGTGATCGCCCACCGCCTGTCGACCATTCAGCACGCCGACGAGATCGTCGTGATGAAAGACGGGCAGATCGTCGAGCGGGGCGCCCACGAGGCGCTGCTGCGGAAAGCGGGGGAGTACCGGAAACTGGTGGAGATGCAGGCGTTTTAAGAGATGTGTATAGGTGCATTGGTGCATTAGGCTCCATACGCAAATGGTAACTACTACCAGGTATTTCGGTTTTGCGGCATTTCGGTTTTACGGTTTGGGCACTGCCCCTAGCTTAACAGCGGATTTGCCTTGGGTTGACCCCAATGCCATAACACCGGAATACCATAATACCTAAATAGTTGCCACAAATACGCCAATACACTAATGACCTAATGCACCAATACACCAATACACTAATACATCTCTACACGCCTCTTACTCCCGAAACACCAGCAACGGCACCTTGCTGTGAAAGGCCATCTGTTTGGTAAAGCTGGTATGGAACAGGCGTTCCCACAGCCGGCGGTTGGGGATGAACAGGGCAAGGAGGTCCATCTTGTTTTTCCGGACGAACTCGTCGAGCCCGTCGGTGACTGAGCGGCTGCCCACCACGGAGAAGTCCGTGAAGGGGAAGGGATAGTTCTCCACCATGACGTAGTCCTCCACGCTGCCGGCCACGGCTTTGGTGTCGATATGGACGAAGTGGATGGCTGCGCCCAGTTTGCCGGCAAATTCCATGAGCTGTTCGACGGCGTGTTCATCGCTGGGTTCGAAATCGGTGGCGTAGGCGATGTGGCCAATGGCGTGAAATTCTGCGCTTTCCGGAATGGCGAGCACCGGGCAGGGCGCATGCATCATGGTATGGGTGGTGACGCTGCCCATCATTTTTTCGATGGCGTTGCGTTCGCCCTTGGTCCCCATCACGATGAGGCCATAATCTTCGTTTTCGGCCATATCGATCAATTCCTGATAGACGAAGATGCCATATTCGGCCTTCAGCTCCCCGATATTTTTTTGGGAATGGCCGCTGGCGAACTCCCGCAGGTGCTGCTCCACGCTTTGTTTTTTCTCGTTGAGCATGCGTTCGATATAGTCGGGCGGCACCCGCCCGGCGTCGTTGAGCGGCAGGTGGTAGATGTTCACTACATCGACCCGGGTATCCAGGGCTTCGGCCAGGCGGACGGCATAGGCGAATGCATTCTGGGCGGTTTCCGAGAAATCAGTTGGGAATAGTATCTTTTTCATAGGTTTTCATTTTGGGTTTGTCAGACGGCTGCCGCTGTCTTTTCATAATCGATGCTCAGAACGGGGATGCTCGAATGGTTGATGAGGGCTTCCACGTTGCTGCCGATCAGCATGCGTTTCAGCGGATGGCGGTGATGGTTCGAAATGCCGATCAGCTTGGCGCCTACCTCCTCGGCGAAGGCGCGGATTCCGCGTTCCACATTGAAGTTGCGGTGGATGTGGGTTTCGCAGCGGAAAGGAGCGCAGAGGCTGCGAAATTCCTCCATGGCTTCGTGGCTCAGGAAATAAGGAGGATCCAGCAGGGAAGACGTATGGATTTCCACCAGGTGGATTTCCGGGACGAAGTGTTTGACGAAATCTTTGAACTTCATAAACGGCGCCCGCTCATTCTGATGAAAACTGGAGGCAAAGACCACTTTATCGAAATTCACTTCCTCCAGCGGTTCCTTGATCACCAGGGTAGGGCAGTGCACTTCCCGGACGACCTTCTGGGTGTTGGATCCCACGAAGTATTCGTTCTTGCCGCCGGCGCCGTGAGAGCCCATAACGATAAAATCGATGGAAAACCGGCTGACGTATTTCTTCACCTCGGCGGTAAGCTTTCCGCCACAGTAGGCGGTCCTGACCTCGATGTCAGGGAAGCGGCTGCGCAGGTCATTGAACAGGACCTCGGCATTGTATATCCGTTGCTGGGCTTCCGGCAGCTGCGCTTTTTCCCGGGCGGAAAGGTGGTTCCAGTTGGCGGGAATGTCCAGGCAGGTCATCAGGTGCAGGGCAGCGCCGAAGCGGCGGGCCAGCCCGGCGGCAGCTTCCGTTGCCTGAAAGGCGCAGGCGGAAAAATCGGTGGGCGCCAGGATGCTCTTCATAAACAATTGATTTTTAGCTTTCGCGATAGTTCGGCTTTCTCTTCATTCAATTTATAGGAGCAACGGCTTCAGCGGCATGATGTTTATCAACGGCCCGGTTGACTTTTATCAACGAAAAAGGGCAACCATCTATAAATAGATGGCCGCCCCTCGTCCTAGTCGCAAAAGCCAATTTTAACTATGTCTTTATTGTCTGTGCAGGAAAATTCCCGCCCTGGTAGAGCCGGAGCGTGGGAATTTTCCTGCGCGCGGTGCTTTAGGCCTTAGCTGCCTGCAGGGCCGGCCAGCCATAACCAATAACCTTTAGCCCCGGCGGTGGAATAACCGCCCCGGAACTTTGTTCCGGAGGCACTAATCAGGTGCCGGCCAGGTAGCGGATCAAATCCCGGCTGGTAACGATGCCCACCACTTTTTCCCCCTCCACGACGGGCAGGGACTGGATGTTGTGGAAGGCCAGCAACCGGGCGGCCTCCCTGAGGGTTGTGCCCGGAGGGACGCTGACCGGGTCCTGCGTCATCAGGTCGTAGATCGTAATGTTCTCGTTCAGCATGGCCTCGTCGGCGCGTTTCAGCGCAGGCACCTTGCGGCCGTATGCTTTCAGTACGTCATTGGCGCTGAGGATGCCGATGAGTTTCCCCTTGTCGTCGGCCACCGGCAGATGGTGAATATCCATCTCAAAGAAGAGACGGCACAATTGCGTAAAGCTTTGGCCGAGGTGAGCAAAAAGGACATTCCTGCTCATGATGTCGGCAACGGTGGTGTCGGCGGCCAGGATCATGTTCTGTATTTTTCTTTGTAATGCAATTCGGATGATCCGCCCTTGCGGTTTTGTTCCGCCAGCGTCCAGTGGTCCGTAGAGGTCGTTTGCATCCAGAGGTTGCCCGACTTCCGGAAGACCTGGACGTTGAGCCCGAACTTGTCGTGGAAGAGCTTTTCGAATTCGCTCACCTTCATTTCCCCTTCCACTTTGACATTCCCTTTGTTGTGAATCTGGCGGGCGGTTTTCAGCAATTGCTCGGGGTCGATGCGTTCCTGAATGGGCGAACCCTCCCCCTCGGCGTGCCGGGAGGAGTAGAACTCCAGTTTAAGATAGGGGAATTTGCTGTTGAACGCTTTTTGTATGTCCCGGAATGTTTTATCGTCGGATATTACCATGGTTCTTGGCTTTATACGCAGGGAGAGTTGTAACGCGTTGCCTTAGAGGCTCTTAAAACCCGCTCTTGACCAACTCACCCAACTGGAAAATCAAATGGCTTTTGCAATAACACTGCCCAGCCTCGTTTCAAATCTAGGCTTTTGCCGGCCCGAGGCGGCTGATAATGATCAGTGGAGCAGTTGATTTTTGTCATCATAGGCAGGAGGTCTAGCGTGAATCGGGCTTTTCATTACGAGCCACTTAAAAGTGGCCCGTCCGAAAGAAAGGGCCGTCAAAGAAAACTCTTTGACGGCCTCCCGAAAAACTAACCTCACTAAATAGAAAAAAATTCACCAAGCTATGATTCGTCTTTTCGGGGCCGCCTCTCCTGCCGGCAGTTATTTTACGACCAGCGTAGGGATCGACTCGTTGACGGCCAGCACCTTTTCGGTGACGCTGCCCATCAGCAGGAGTTCGACCTGGGAGTGCCCTTTGGCACCCATCACAATGAGGTCGGCCTTTTTATCATTGGCATAGTCCATAATATACTGGGCCACGCCGGCGCCTTCGCGACAAATCAATTCTACCCTGACCTCGTCCTTGTGCTCGGGTATGTGCGTGTTCAGAAACGCCTCGAATGCATCCCGGTGGTCCTTTTCCAGCATATCCTGGAACTGTTCTTTTGTTTTCTGAATCTTGTAAACGCTGAGGTTCGGAATCTCGTAGATGTTCAGGCAGACGACTTCCGCCGGCTCGAACAATTCCAGGTTGAGGGCGATGGCCGTGCGCAATGCCTTGATGGAGTACTCGGAAAAGTCGACTGGTACCAGTATTCTTTTTATCTGTGCTTTGGCCTTGTCCGGTATCACCAGGGCGTTGCACTGGGCTTTGCGCGCCAGGTTCTTGGCCAGAATGCCGTGCTGGCTGACGCCGCTCTTCTGGCCGATGACCACCAGGTCGGCCTTTACGTCGTTCGTGTCTTCCAGCAATTCCTCCAGCGGATTGCCTTCCTTGACGTCAAATTCTATGTGTATCGTCTGGTCGTCCGTAAGGCGGGAACGGATTTTTCGTTCCATCCGGGAAACGACCTCGTCGTTGATCTCGTAATTGCTGATCAGCGCTTCCGCTTCCCGCTCCATCATGGTGTTGAGCAGGTCGAATTTCGGCAACACGTGCAGGAAGTACGCTGCACCGGTAGGGATTTCTTTGGTGAAGAAATCGAGGTATTCCAGAATCTTGTTGTCGGTCGGCCCCAACTCGAGGGCGACCATGGCCTGGCGGACCTGGAAGGGCTGAATGGCCGTTGGTGGAGTTGCCATAGATGTTTTGCTTAAGGACATCATAATACGAACGGTTGTTAGTTGCCTTACCTGCCAAATATAACCTCCGCCGTAATAGGGGCGAATGACAATTATCAGAAGGGAGGATGATTTTTATCAGGGAAGAGGGAAGGAATCTGCCGGCGGCCGCCAATGGCAAAGCGCCGCCCTGGGCGCCTCCTCCGGCAGCGCCGTTTTTGACAGCTGCAGCCTGGGCGCGGTGAGCATAACCGAGCAGCGCCTTTCTTTATACAGCGTAATGGGCAGGGAGGTGCTGGCGCATGGACTGCCGGAAGGGGCAACCTCCTTTGCTTTTTCAGTAGCGGACCTGCCGCCGGGCGTTTATTTCCGGAGGATATGGGAAGGGGCGGCGGCGGTTTGGAGTACACGGGTGGTGGTGGGGAGGTGACTTTGGGAGGAGGCTCAGCCCGCACACCACTGGACAAAATGGTTTTGGACACAGAGAGGCACCGAGGTCAACACAGAGCACACGGAGTTTTTTCCATTGATAATCAGGTCTCTGTGTGGCTCTGTGCCTTCTCGGCGTACTCTGTGTC